>CAYRGB010000079.1:394-5955 GCA_964423715.1 uncultured Methanosarcinales archaeon
TCGGAGCAGGGTTCGGGCTTGAGAGGTTGCTCAAGGTGAAACATGATTACAAGAACATCAAACGTGCAAGCAGGTCGGGATCGTACTACAATGGAATAACCACGAACCTTTAAGGTGAGGATATTGTTTAATAATATGGACCAAGGCGAACTTGATAATTTCGCAGAACAGATCGTGAATGGATCAGAATTATCCGATGACAACATACGTGACCTGCTCTCCATCACTGATAAAACGGAACTTGACAGCCTCTTCTACACCGCAAGGGCTGTTCGGGACCATTACTTTGGAAACAAGGTTTTCCTGTACAGTTTCGTATATTTCTCAACATATTGCAAGAACAACTGCGCTTTCTGCTACTACAATTGCGGCCATGACATCCCACGTTATCGCCTGAGCCTTGAGGACATCGAGTTGCTCTGTGATGGGCTGAAAGGAGAGGGGTTCCACATGATCGACCTGACCATGGGGGAAGATCCTTATTTCTACGATAATCCCGAGAAACTGGCAGAGATCGTCAGGACGGTCAAGGATCGTGTGGGACTGCCGGTGATGGTATCTCCAGGCGTAGTAGATAATGATACTTTTGTGGAATTGCATAATAACGGTGCTGATTTTTTGGCACTGTACCAGGAGACCTATGATAGGGAACTGTATGCTAAGCTCAGGAGAGGGCAATCCTTTGAGAAACGGATCAATGCCAGGAATTTCGCAAAGGATATAGGTTACTGCATCGAGGACGGGATACTCACCTGTGTCGAGCCTGATATTGAATCCACACTGACATCACTCCGGGGGATGGAGACATCTGATCCGGATATGGTGCGTGTGATGACCTTCGTGCCCCAGGATGGGACACCCTACGAGGGCAGCGAACCAGGATCCAGCGATCAGGAACTGAAGATCATTTCGATCCTGAGGCTAATGTTCCCGGACCGCCTGATCCCTGCATCCCTGGACCTCGAGGGCATCGACGGTATGGTCTATCGTCTCAATGCGGGTGCTAATGTAGTCACTTCGATCATCTCATCGGACTCGGTCCTTGAAGGTGTTGTCAACTACGACCGGGACATGGATGAAAGGGACAGGGATATAAAAAGCGTTGTGAAACGGCTTGAGAGTATGGGGATGGTGCCAGCGGACCAATCTGATTTCAACAAGGTACTGGGTATGTAGAATGAGTTCGATATGCCTGATCGGGGGCAAGCTACAGGGGTTCGAAGTGACCTATCTTGCCAGGAAGGCCGGGATGGAAGTTGTCCTGGTAGACAGGAAAAAGAGACCTCTGATACGCAACGTTGTTGATCGTTTCGACTGTTTTGATATTATACAGGATCCTGAACGTTTGATCGACATCTCAAGAGATGTCGATGCCATCATACCGGTCAATGAGAACCTTGCAACCCTGGACTTTATCCGACGGATCACACCTCGCCTGGATTGTCCCGTGCTCTTTGATCATGATGCATACTATGTGAGCATGGATAAGATACGGTCCCGACAATATTTTGCATCCATTGACATACCGATCCCTGCTGGTACACCTTCCACACCCCCGTATTTTGTCAAACCCCCCTGCGAGAGTAGCAGTGTGGGTGCACGGATCATCCTCTCCGATGAAGAGCTCTCAGGCCTCGATCCCGGTATGGTGATAGAGGAATATGTGCCTGGATATGTGGTATCCCTTGAGGTAGTGGGGGACGGGGAACACTTTGCAGTGGGAAAAGAAACGAAGGTGCATATCGATGACACCTACGATTGTCACATGATCACACCCATCCCGCATGACCAAACGTTTCGGCGTATCGCCCATGAACTTGCGGTCAATCTCTCCCTGAAAGGGATCATGGATGTCGAGGCCATTGCATCTCCTGAAGGACTCAGGGTCATAGAGATCGATGCACGATTCCCCAGTCAGACTCCCACGGTGGTCTACCATTCATCGGGCATCAACCTGCTACAACTTCTGCTACAGGCATTCGCAGGAGGGGTATGTAAGATTGACATGGCGCCTGAGCAGAACTACTGCCGTTTTGAGCACCTTTTAGCAGACGGCGAGGAACTGACCCCTGTCGGTGAACATGTGCTCTCGCAGGGCGATGATTATTCCGAACTCCACGTCGAGCAGGGATTGGAGATATTCGTGTGCAGGGGAGAGCAAACGGTTTATACTCTCATCTGCTGGGATAGCGATCAGATGACGATGGAAGTCCGGAGAGAAGATGGAATTACATTGATCAGGGAACATTATAGGAACTTGAAGGAGGCATCAAATAATGGCACTGTTAATACCAGATGATCTGGAAGATATATTGAAGAAACTTGAACAGAACGACAATATTATCAAAGATGCAACGGGCATGGACATCAAACAGATATGTGAAGCGGTATACGAAACGAAACTGGGTTGTGAGAAGATCGGCATCATTCCCATCACGGCTGGCAATGGGATCATTGGCAATTTTTCGTCATCACTGCTTGCCATCACCGATTATTTTGGACTGGATGGTTTCATCACCGAACATCCCGACGTGACAGGATATTACCAGGCTACTTCCAAGGACGCGGACATCCTGCTGATGGCAGATGACCATATGTTCATAGCACATAATCTTAGGAACGGGAAGGTAGCCACCAACCATATATGCACCGGTGTGATCTATGCTGAGATCGCTTCATGCTACCAGCATGCAGATACGAAGGATGTGCTTGTGATAGGACTTGGGCGGGTTGGATACGGCGGGGCCGAGCATCTTGTGAGGAGGGGGTTCAACGTGTTTGCCTATGACCCAAACACTGAGTTCCTCGAGAAGGCGGAGAAGGAATTGGGAATAATTCCTCTTGATCGGGACCATCCTCAGAAATTCTCGATGGTCTTTGAGGCCACACCCAATAGCAATACCATCTCGGAGGGTATGATCGCGGAGCGATGTCTGGTCTCCACACCAGGTACCCCCTGTGGATTGCCAGAGGATATCGGGAAGAGGGACAACGTCGATCTGGTGATGGAACCCCTGGTCATCGGTGTCGCTGCCATGCTACATGCTGTGATCTGATTACACGATAGTGTTGT
The DNA here is from genome assembly GCA_964423715.1 of uncultured Methanosarcinales archaeon. Taxonomy (GTDB): domain Archaea; phylum Halobacteriota; class Methanosarcinia; order Methanosarcinales; family Methanosarcinaceae; genus JAIOTO01. Next base: position 3,468 of record CAYRGB010000079.1, read on the forward strand.
GTGGCAAGCGATGATTTCGGGCACTTGCGAGACCATGTATCTGGTTATGCATAGCCATCGTCCAGGATGGTCTGGCAATATGAAAAGATATTTATAGGCGAAATGCATAGCCGTACTACCTTAGTAGCTATCAATATCATTGACTATTAAAGTTTAAAGGAGTGAAGTTTCAATGGCTGAATACACACCAAAAGAGAGATTAGCACGCGTATTGACCGGTAAAGAAGTTGACAGGATGCCAGCTGTCTGTGTCACACAGACTGGAACTGTCGAACAGATGGATGAATGTGGAGCAGCATGGCCAGAAGCCCACGCAGATGCAGAGAAGATGGCAACCCTTGCAGAAGCAGCACACACCATAGTAGGTTTTGAAGCTGTACGTGTCCCATTCGACATCACTGCTGAAGCAGAGTTCTTTGGCTGTGGCATCAAGCCAAGTACCAAAGTACAGCAGCCATCCGTCATTAGCCATGTGATCATGGAATCCGCTGACATTGTAAAGTTAGAGGGATATGACCTGAACAAAGGCAGGATCAATGAGGTCTGCAAGGCAATAAAGATCCTGGCTGATAAGTACGGAGATGAACTTCCTATCATAGGTAGCATGATCGGACCATTCTCCCTTGCACAGCACCTCACCGGCGATTCCTGGTTCATGACCATCATGACAGACGAGGAGTTCGGTATGGAGGTCATGGATTTTGTCACAGAGTTCAATATCGCATATGCCAAGAAACAGGTCGAGAATGGTGCAGACACAATGACCATTATTGATCCAACCGCAAGCTACCAGCTCATTGGTGCCCAGTTCTACGAGAAGTTTGTTACCGGCTACCACAAGAAGATCGTGGATGCCATGCATGATCTGAACATAGCTACCGCACTTCACATATGTGGTGACACCACCGAAGGTGTTCCCTTGATGGACGCCTGTGGTGTTGACGGTATCAGCATTGACCAGAATGTGGACACTGCAACTGCAGTGAGCAAGGCAGACAACGCGATCATCATCGGAAACCTTGACCCTGTAAGCATGCTCTGGAATCAGGGAGAGGATAATGTCGAGGCCATCAAGGAAGAATCCAGGAAGGTCCTGGAATCAGGCGTCGGTCTGCTCGCACCAGGTTGTGGAATTGTCAGCAATACACCTACCGTGAACCTGCAGACAATGATCGAAGAAGCAAAGAAGTGGACTTATTAAGTCTATTTCCTTTCTTTTTCACTTTCTTTTTTTGTGTTACGGGGATACCTCCCACATTAAGTGAGTACTTTAATCTCATTTCATCTTCCATTCAATTTATGGAAGGCAAGGAACCCATATTTGGATATATAATCGGTGGTAGCGTCCCTAATTTCAGCACACTCTTCGATAGTTATCGCTAGTTACAGTTATAAATCTTTTAGCATTCGCGGCTCTTGGGACGAAATCACTCAATCTACAGTCCAATAACTTTGCAATCTTCCTCAGTAAGCACTGCAGTACGGACATGATACTTGGCAGAAAACCACTTCAAGAAATCTATACCCCCCTTTTTATCCTTGTCCTGAATGATGAACACTCTGCGGGTGAGCTTATGGTATAGGTATAAAGTGAATTTTATCACAAGGCCACTTTAGGGATAGCTTTAAGCTAAGAACTTCTATTGGTGAAAAAAAGAACCGGTTCCCTTGATTATTCAAAATGGTGTTATTGTTATAGGGGTCGTGGAAATCTATGTGACAACAATGATATATAATTATGAATTTTTAGGTTTGATCATCGCATGTTTGACAGGTGCCGGATTATCGATTGTTCTGCATAAAAACGACCGTCTTGTCGCATATGCCGCTTTTTCAAGTTCATTCATTGCATCAATTTTTGGAGTTATTTTTTCATGGTCTGTGATAATTGGCAATAATTATGTACTTGATCTGCCAGGAACTTCTATTCTGGAGTTTGGTATATTCATAGATAAACTGTCCGCATTTTTCATACTGGTGATTTCCATCGTTGCATTGGCAGTTTCTATCTATTCTGTGGGTTATGTGAGAGAATACTTCGGGAAAAAGGATATAGGGTATCTTGGTTTTCTGTACAACGCATTCATTCTTTCTATGATTTTTGTGGTCTCAGCTAACAATGCTGTCATGTTCCTGATCGTCTGGGAATTGATGTCTATCATATCATATTTCCTTGTGATCTATGAACATGAAAATCCACAGACCACAAAAGCGGGTTTCATCTATATTGTAATGACCCATATCGGGACCGGATTCATTATCATATCATTTCTGATCCTTGCAGGTGCCGGTGGCAGTTTCAATTTTGAAGCGTTCCGTGGTGCTGGTGGACAATTGTCTCCGTTCCTCAAAAATGTGGTATTCTTATCCGCCCTGATCGGGTTTGGTACCAAAGCGGGGATAGTTCCTCTGCATATCTGGCTTCCCTATGCACATCCAGCGGCACCGAGCAATGTTTCTGCCCTGATGTCTGGTGTCATGATCAAAA
>CAYRGB010000080.1:0-5927 GCA_964423715.1 uncultured Methanosarcinales archaeon
GGGCTCCCTGCCCTGATCGTAGTGGCCATTTTTAAGCAGGGGTGGTCAAAGGGTATCAATCCGACTCTGCTTGGCGGGATATGTGGGGGACTTGCAGTTATTATTTCCACGATCTTGCTGGCAGTGGTACTTGTGACGACCGATGAGAAGTTTATCGAGGTTGCTTATGCCGCCGTAGCAGCCCATGTACCCATAATTATCATTGAAAGTATCATTACAGGCTCGGTTGTCGGTTTCCTGGCGAAGGTCAGACCGAAGCTATTGCCGATCGATACAGAGGAGTTGAAATAATGGATAACAGAGCACTGAGCCTGATACTGCTGGTAACTATTATTGGTATGATGTTCGTTCCTGCTGCATCTGCACACAGGGTCTACCTGATGGAACAGGTAAAGGAAGTAGAGATCAAAGCCTGGTATGGGGGGGGAGATCCCATGGCGGGTGCAGACATTATGATATATACTAACAGAAGCGGAGAGAAGGAACTGTACATAGAGGATACCACAGACGAGAATGGACTGTACTATTTCTCGCCACAGCTCGGAGTTACACAATACCAGGCAGTTGTTTATCAAATGGGACATCGGGCAGAGAAGACCTTTGATCTGGCCGGCAACACAGCTACTGATGGTGCTCCAATGGAGGCTGAACTGCCCTTGGCTGCACGGATCCTTGCGGGTTTCGGTTACCTTGCGGGACTGGCAGGAGTAGGGATGATCATAACGGCCAGAAGAATGAAAAAGCAGTGCGAGAAATAATTAACAGGTAATGAGAGTCTATGAATTATCCGGAAATCGACAGATATGCATCCCTCCGGTCTCCGATACATCAGTTCGATCCCCGGGCTAAGATCGTCACATTCACAGCCCTCATATTTTCTTTTGTTTTTGTGAACGGACTGTCCCTTGCAATGATGGGACTTGCGATAGCACTGCTGATACTTGTGATATCCAGAATACCGCTAAGCTTTGCCCTCCAGCGCATCAAGTGGGTTTTCCTGTTCCTATTTCCCCTGCTGATCATCATGCCGCTTACCGTTGAGGGGAAGCAGTTGTTTGATCTGTATGGGATCCCGGTGACCTATGAGGGCACAGTATATGCATCCCTAGTCATTATACGGGCCATGGCGGCTGTGACACTTGCATTGACAATGCTGGGCACGACCCGGTTCGATGTTACCATAAAATCGCTTTATATGCTGAAGATACCTGGTTCTCTCATCCAGATGCTGATGTTCACCTATCGGTACATCTTTGTCATCATTGACGAGTTCGGGTGTATGCATCGGGCATTGAGATCCAAGGGTTTCGAACCTATGACAAATAAACATGGCCTAACCATTATCGGTAACATTATCGGAATGCTCATCATCAAAAGCTACGACCGGAGCGAGAGGGTGTACCAATCTATGATCTCAAAGGGGTATACCGGCAACCCAAGGACCCTTATGAAATTCAGTATGCATGCAAAGGATTATCTTATAAGCATGTGTTTGCTATCCATTGCGATCCTGTTCCATACATGCCATTTGGTGTTACCGTGAAAGAAGCAATAATAGTCAACGGCCTGAACTATTCATATCCTGATGGCACTACTGCATTGAACGATGTCAGCATCGTGGTGTATGAAGGGGAGAAGATCGGTATTGTTGGACCCAATGGAGCTGGGAAGACCACCCTATTCCTTCATTTGAATGGAACTATCAAGTGTCCGGACAGTTCCGTCATAGTCTTCGGACAGAACGTTAAGGATATGGATGTGAAAGAGAGAATCCGGAAAGTGGGTATCGTGTTCCAGGAGCCTGATGACCAGTTATTCATGCCCACCATTTTTGATGATGTTGCATTCGGACCTCTCAATATGGGATTGGATGAAGATGAGGTGCACAGAAGGGTCAGGGATACACTGCGGCGTGTGGGGCTTGAGGGATTCGAGGATAGGGTTCCCCATAATCTGAGCTACGGGCAGAAAAAGAGAGCTGCACTTGCAGCAGTACTTTCAATGGAACCGGACATACTGATCCTGGACGAGCCAACAGCCAATCTCGATCCAAAGAGTCGTGCTGACCTGATACAGATCATCGACCGCCTGAATCGCGAAGGTGTCACAACGATCATTGCAACACACGATGTCAATGCCCTGCCCGAACTTGCCGAGAGGGTATATGTCCTCAATCAGGAGATCGTGGCGGAAGGGTCTCCGCGTGAGATATTCTCCGACTGGGAACTGCTAAAAAAGAACAATCTGGAAGCGCCAGATGTGTTCAAGCTATTCAAGGTGCTCACATGTTTCGGGTACGACTGCGATACCCTGCCCATGTCGATCGATGAAGCTGTAAAGTTTCTCACCAGGACGATAGAACACGGCAGTGGACACATCCATCTTCATCTCCACAAGCATACGCATGAGGAGGTCAGGAAGTTCCTGCACAGTTACGATCATCATTAAAACGTTATATTCTCCCAATAATATATCAGCATATGGAGGGGTGTATCATCACAGTCCATTCATCAGAATCAATAATCGAAGAGATACTAAAGATCTATTCATCCATCAAGGATCTTGAAGATGAAGAGATACTTCTGGATACTTCGGATCATCTTAAAAACGTTTATCAGAGATTGGATGACCTGATCACATTACCCATGGACGATGAATCTGCAGAAGCCATCCTTAATGGTCATGGGTTCGATCAGGTACTTGATACTATTACCAGGTCCAGATGTTTTTATACAATAAGACTTGAAACCGAACATGCAAATACCATACTCACAAGTAATGAACCATGGGAAATGCTGGAAAATTATTCATTTTATCCTAATTATTGTCAGCTGGTACGAACTGAATATCAAGGAGCCGAACTTAAAGCCAATGATACGGTCGTGTTCCTTGGAAGTGGACCCTTGCCTTTGACCTTGATACTCATGTGCCATCAGTACGGATTGAAGGGGTTCGGCATCGAACAGGATGAGCAGAGGGCTGAACTTTCAAGAAAGGTGGTGGATAAACTGGAACTTTCCAATACCATCACGATAATCCATGGCAACCATTTCCAATTGTCTTTAAATGACAGGGTGAACCTTATTATAATAGCTGCTCAGGCCCAACCCAAAACAGAGATCGTCGAGCAGCTGGCAAAGGTACTGCCAGCAGGGGCAAAGATATCATGTAGGATCTATGAAAAGGGGCTCAGGGGATTACTAGACAGGAGCATCCTTGTTGACCTTCCTTCGAAATTTGCCGATGAGTTTAAGGAATGCTGCAGGATCCACCCTCTACCCCCGGTTAACAATACTGTTGTGTTCGCAGTCAGATCATCAGCGACTGCACCTAAAATGCAGTAACTTCATTAATCATGCAGAGATCATCTACTCTCTTTTACCCCCATAATAAGAAATATGGAACTGGTATAGACGAACTTTCTTGGAAGTGGTAACTGATTTGTTTGATACTTGTGTATCTCCTTTAGAGTGTCTATGGTCGTGCTCGTGAACCCTGTTCTGTCAAAGAGAGCAGAGACGTTGTGGGGATTTATGTCCTTGTACAGTGGGAGATACCTGCGGATAGGTCTGTAACATCGCTGGAATAGATGGCAATAATATCTTTTTTCAATTAGCAGGGTCATAATCTTGGAAAAACTTCGTTTGATATTTTCATCCAATCGGGAGTCAAACCAGTTCCCATTGATGGCAAGTATCCTACCATTTGTCTTTAATACCCGTTTCCATTCCCGCACTGTCTTGTCAGGATGGGGGAGTGTCCAGAGAAGGTATTTGCTCACAACGATGTCGAAATGATCATCCTCAAATGGCAGATATTCTGCATCCCCATGGCACAGATTGATATCCAGCCCAAATGATCTAGCATTCTGACCTGCCTTCTCCAGCATGGATCTTGAGAGATATATGGCTAACATCATGTCCATCTCTACAAAGAGCAATGCGAGAAACCCAGCTCCTGTTCCGATGTCCAGGATCTTCAATCCTGTCCTGTTTCCTGTATGGTTGCTGAGGAGCGTTCTCCATAGGGAACATTCATCTTCATCAAATCCATTCACCCCATTCTTGTACGAGCTACTCCTCTGATCCCAGTAGTCAGTAATGATCTGCTTTGTATTCATTCAATTTCCTATTATTCACTAGTTATATTAATATTAACATTATTCATACTAAATGAGAATAATTTAGTTATATTTAACACATATCATGTAATATGAGTTTACTCACTTTGTGATCGGAAGCCCATGCGGAGGGAACTTCACAACACATAATGGTATCGGAAGCTATTGGTTGAGGGAAACGGTAATAGAATTAGCGAAGTATTGAATATGATTACTCAAATATGATAATCTCGAAAGATTCGAATGAACGGACCGAGCCTATTATATAATATTAAGCACATAACTAGCAGTGTTAGTGGCCCAATCAGATCAAAATGGGGAGATCGTGTGGGTCCAAAATGGATAATAGGGTTCTCAATACCTTGGGGCAGTATTCGTCCGAAGTATGGGAGGAGCTATAGATACAGTACATCAACCGGGGGAATGAACAAAAATGAATCGATTAGTGATCTGTCCGAAATGCAATGCTGAACTGAGCATCAATGATGAAGGAATGGAGTTTTGTAGGGTATGCAACTACTGGACAATGGAAGGTACTGCGCGACTTGACTCTATTACTATACTGGAGTGAGGTGGTCACATGCAAAAGACAAACGGTGAAACCTGTCCCAGATGTGGCGTTAGTTTGAAGACCATGAGGATAGGATCCAATCTCATGTACTATTGCCCAAGATGCGGGAATAAAACATCACAATGATGTTCCTGCAACAGATCTTTAATTATTCGGTCCACATTCGGTCCACCGGCATCAGTGTCGATGGGCAACCAGGATCCTCAGCTTGCTAACATACGTATGCAGGCTTTCAACGTCCTTTACCTCTTTTTTTACAAGCGAAGAGATACGTTCACGAATATCGGTATCAATATCAGTTCCAAAATATCGCAGGTTATCTGATAGCTTCTGTGCAAGGATACCCCCCCTGTGATCCCAGTCCGTAAGCACGATGATACGTTTGCATGTGCACGATAACTCTTCTGAAAGATCCAGTAGTGGACGATGTGTTGCCTCCTCCATCTGGCCCCTGACACCAAGCCGCCTCAACGATACAATATCGCGCTTTCCCTCAACTACAATAATATCGCCCCCGTCCGAGCACTCGATCAGCTTCTCGATCAGTTCCTCCATGCTCTCAAGACGACGTTGAGACTCATACATCCGGGACTTTACCGCATCCCTGTTCGGAGACGTATCACGGTCCATGGAATATAACATAGCAACATAGTATAGAAATGGCTGGCCCCTATATCCAGATCACCAACTCCAGGTTTTGCTTCTGGAGCGCGGAACGAGATATTTCCCTCCGGTCGATACCTCCTTTACTATGACGGTGATTCGCATGCTTTAGTCCGCTTGAGCCCGATTCGGATTGTAAATCAGAACTTTCCGTAAAATCTTTGATTTTGCGTGATAGCGAAGCGGACGCGACCACCTGAGGCGCGACTCGGGATACACATCAAAAGCATTATATATGAATCTCCCCAAATGATACATGGGTGCAGGGTATGAATACAGGGCTGGATTCTGAACATCTAACAAAGGAGTGGTTATATGGGATGTGTTTTTTGTGGTAAGAGATGCTCTGAATATGACATTGAGGGTGGAGACGAAGAGGAGATCGCTGAAGGCAGGATCATTGGAAGTACACATATCTGCATGGACTGCATCTCCGAACTGAAGGAAATACTGGGAATAGAGAATCTGGACAAGGAGATCTCCGAGGTAGAGTATGAACTGTATGAGGAAACCCACAACGAATGATCGGCGATGTGCCATTAAGAATATCTAATGATCATTTCATAGATCGGA
>CAYRGB010000081.1:0-5890 GCA_964423715.1 uncultured Methanosarcinales archaeon
ACCACTTAGGTGAGCAGTATGCGCTATCATATCTGGGGCACCTATGAGAACAAAATCCAGTATCATGAACAATATCAGAGCATATTTGATCCTCATAGGGAAGAAGTATACATATATCGGGAGATCTGGGACAAGGACCGCAAGAGTTGCAAAAACACCCATTATTGCACCACTTGCACCTACCATTGGAATCGATGATGTGGCAGTAAACGAATAACCAAGTGCTGAAAATATCCCGGACACAAAGAACACATAGAGGAACGTGTTATTCCCAACACGACGTTCAAGTTCCCTCCCAAAGAAGAAAAGAACAAACATGTTGAAAAATAGATGACCAAAACTCGCATGAAGGAACATGTGGGTCACAAGTGTCCAGGGTCTTGACAGGATATCAGTAGGATAAAGCTGAAAAAGCATTGAATATGCAGGAATGATCTCTAATAAGAACGATATCGTACAGATCACTATGATCGCAATTGACGGACTGGTGGATGCCTGCCGGCGCGTCCTTGATACAAAGTCATTCACAGCACCTTTTGCTGCTGTCTTTGCAGTATGTTTGAGCATCTCTTTCATTATATCATTGATATTGCCATTTGACGACGTGGTACCTTGGTATCCGGTTCCACCATCTCTGCCTGCAGAACCACCGGAAGAAGTGTATCCGCGCTCCAATCCTTCACAAGCATGCCTTTCCGGGAGCCTGTGCTCGGAGCAGAACGTCTTACCACAATATCTACAACGGTACATCATGGATTCCCGTTTGCCACATATCCAGCAGTTATTGTCCAATATATCCTCCGCACTACCAATAGATGCGATCAGATAAAATTGTTTCCGGTTATTTCTCTCCAGATGATCAATTCAATGTATTTTCATAAAGACGTGTTCTTTGATACTATTTTGGTACTGGGAACTAACATCAGTATCACAGCGTAAACACATAAAAGATTTATCTATTATAATCATGATAAATAGTAACAATACTTATATATAGGTATTACATACTAGACGAAGCAGTTTTGAGACTGTTGGAAATTATTATATTTCATCCAATTCGTAACACTTCTTGTTATGTGCAATTGCATAAATAAGCGGGATGACCAAGGAGGACAAAATATACATGAGTGATTTGAATACAGGTGTCTTTTCTATTGATGAACTGGAAAATGTCCAGATCACCATAGGTAGCATCGTTGGAGCTATCGAGCAACAGCTGGAGGAAAATGATGGGGAAATGGGCCCAACCCCGAACCCTGGGATAGCCGGATTGAGAAATTGGGATTTCAAGCTCTTCGACAGGTACGAACCGGTCTACACTCCCATGTGCGACCAGTGCTGTTATTGTACATTCGGTCCCTGTGACCTGAGTAATAACAAGAAAGGGGCTTGTGGTATCAACATGAAAGGCCACAACGCACGAGAATTTATGCTCCGCGTGATCACTGGTGCTGCCGCCCATGCAGGCCACGGTCGTCATCTGTTGCACCACCTTATCGGTCTTTATGGTAGGGAACATCTACTGAACGTCGGGCCTACTAACATCATTGCACCGAACACCCAGACCGTAACGGGCATTAAACCAAAGACCCTCGGCGACATGGAAAAAGTATTGGATTATGTTGAGGAACAACTGACCCAGCTCCTTGCCACCGTCCATGTAGGCCAGGAAAGTGCATCCATTGACTATGAATCAAAGGCTATGCATGGGGGGATGCTCGACCATGTGGGTATGGAAGTGTCGGATATTATCCAGATATCGTGTCTGGACTTCCCCAAAGCTGATCCTGAAGCACCTCTGGCTGACATCGGTATGGGATGTATCGATTCCACGAAACCTGTCCTGCTGGTAATTGGTCACAATGTTGCAGCCATTACGAATATCATCGATTATATGGAAGAGCATGACCTTGCCGATAAGATAGAACTGGCAGGACTGTGCTGTACTGCGATCGACATGACGCGCTACAAGATGGAAGGAGGAGGTGTTCCAAAAGCAAAGATCGTAGGTTCGCTGGCTAAGGAACTGAAGATGATTCGCTCCGGTGCACCTGATGTGATCGTCGTCGATGAACAGTGTATCCGTGCCGATGTGCTTGAAGAAGCACAGAAACTGATGATGCCTGTTATCGCCACCAATGATAAACTGATGTATGGGCTTCCTGATCGTAGCGATGATAGTGTGGACAATATCCTGGAAGATCTGACATCTGGAAAGGAACCAGGAGCAGTGCTATTTGACTTTGATAAGGTCGGTGAACTGGCGCCTCGTCTTGCACAGGAAATGTCGATCATACGCAAGGAGAATGGCATTAAAGCACTGCCTACGGACGAAGAGTTCAAAGAACTTGCTTCAAGATGTGTTCACTGCCTGGCATGTGAACTGGCATGTCCAATGAACCTTCCGATCAGCGATGCCATGACAGCAGCTGAAGGTGGAAATATCGAACCATTCGAGATACTCCACGACAAATGTATCGCCTGTGGCAGATGTGAACAGGCATGTCCAAAAGACATTAAGGTAATTAATGTTATCGAGAAGGCAGCACAGAAGATAATACGCGAAGAGAAGGGGAAGATGCGTGTCGGACGAGGACCGATCAGTGATCCGGAGATCCGGGAAGAAGGTGTCAATCTGGTCATGGGAACGACCCCAGGTATTATTGCAATGGTGGGATGTTCCAACTATCCGGATGGTACCAAGGACCTATACCGAATAGCTGACGAGATGCTCAGACGTAACTTCATCGTCGTGATGTCAGGATGCTCAGCAATGGATCTCGGAATGTACAAGGATGAGTATGGAGAGACTCTCTATGAGAAGTATCCTGCAAAGTTCCTCAAGGGCAACCTGATTAATGTGGGTTCGTGTGTTTCAAATGGCCACATCACAGCCGCTGCGATCAAGGTTGCAGCGATCTTTGCGCAGAAGAAAATTACAGGAAACTACGAGGAGATCGCGGATTATGTTCTCAATCGTGTGGGTGCGGTGGGTGTTGCCTGGGGAGCATATTCCCAGAAGGCAGCTTCGATCGCCACAGGATGTACCAGACTGGGTATACCAGTAGTCCTTGGGCCACATGGTTCGAAATACCGCCGTGCACTTATCGCCAAACCATATGATGCAGATAAGTGGACTGCTTATGATGCACGTAATGGTCAAACCGTGGAGTTACCACCGGCTCCGGAGTTCCTGCTGACCACAGCAGAGACCGTCGAGGAGATCATGCCTATGCTTGCCAAGAACTGCATACGCCCCAGTGATGGTAACTTGGGACGTATGATAAAGCTCACACACTATATCGAACTAAGTCAGAAATACTTGGGTGTGATGCCCGATGATTGGCACGTGTTTGTGCGTGGTGAGACTGATCTGCCTCTTGCCAAGCGTGAGGAGCTTTTGAAGATACTGGAGACCGAGCATGATTGGGAGATTGACTGGAAGAGGAAGAAAATCATTTCCGGTCCATTTGGCAAACTGGATGTTTCCGCGCAACCCACCAACATAAAAAGACTCTGCAAGGAGGCCTGATATCTATGGTCGATGTTACAAAGAACCTGAAGGTCTATACCACATATGGTCCAAAGAGTGCTAAAGCAATGCAGCCAAAGGTGGCTGCAAAGTTGATGTCCAAGTCCAAGAGACCCCTGCTGGTAGTAGGGGCACCTGTACTTGATAACGAATTGCTGGAGCGTGCTATTAATATATCAAAAACAGGCATTCCGGTTGCTGCGACCGGCCACTCCATGATCGGGTTTGTGGATAAGGACGTCGATGCCAGGTACATCAACATCCATTCACTGGGAACATTCCTCTGTGACCCAAACTGGAAGGGACTGGACGGCAAGGGACAGTATGATCTTGTCATTGTAATGGCACACAAGAAGTACTATATCAATCAGGTGTTGTCTGGAATAAAGAACTTCACATCTCTAAAGACAATGTCCATCGGTAAACATTATCTCCAGAATGCTACCATGTCTTTTGGGAACCTCACCCAAGAGGTACATCTGGAAGCACTTGATGAATTGATCGAAAATCTATAACTGAAATAACCAGAATGCTAAATGGTATTATAATTTAATATTTATTCGGGAGGACGAAGAATGGCAGAAGAATTCCCCTTTGAGATATCTCCAATGTTCGAAGGAGAGAGGATTAGGAAAAATGACATGTACGTAGAGTTATCGGGCCCAAAGTCCATAGGTTACGAACTTGTCAGAGCAACACCAATAGATGAAGTAGAAGATGGAAAGTTTACTCTCATTGGCCCGGACCTGCCAGAGATGGAAGAGGGATCAAGACATCCCTTTGCCATGATCTACAGGATTGCCGGTGAACTTGTGGAAGAGGATCTGGAATCGATTGTTGAACGTCGAAATCACGATTTCCAGAACTATCTTCAGGGACTCATGCACTTGAACCAGCGATATGATGTCTGGGTACGTGTCAGTAAGGATGCTGTGAGCAAAGGACTGACATCCTTTGAACCGGTTGCAAAAGCGATCATGACGCTCTTTAAGAACGAGCTTCCTTTCATTGAGAAGGTCGAGGCGATCTATGTAACGGATCGGGCCGAGATCGAGAAGGAAATGGATAATGTCAAACAGATCTACAGGGACAGGGATGAAAGAACACGAAATCTTCATGATGAGGATGTGGACACGTTCTACGGATGCAGTCTCTGCCAGTCCTTTGCACCTTCTAACGTCTGTGTGATCACGCCGGACCGTATCTCCCTTTGTGGTGCAATCAATTGGTTCGATGGTCGTGCGGCAGCGAAGGTGGATCCTGAAGGACCACAGTTTGCCATTCCTAAAGGTGATGTGATCGATGAGGAGTCCGGAGAATACTCCGGTGTCAACGATGTTGCAAAATCCTTATCAAATGGTGAATATGATCGTATCAAACTGCACTCATTCTTTGAGTTTCCACATACCTCATGTGGTTGTTTCGAAGTTGTTGGATTCTACATCCCTGAAGTGGATGGTATTGGCTGGGTTGACAGGGACTTTACAGGTATTGCTCCCAATGGACTCCCCTTCTCCACTATGGCTGGCCAAACCGGTGGTGGAAAACAGGTTGTGGGATTCCTTGGTATTGGCATAAACTATTTCAGATCCCCCAAGTTCATTCAGTCTGATGGGGGATGGAGTCGTGTCGTATGGATGCCAAAACACCTGAAGGATAGGGTAATGACCGACATCCCGGATGATATCCGGGATAAGATCGCAACCGACGAAGATGTCGTGGACCTCGATTCATTAAAGGAATTTCTGGACAAGAAGAAGCATCCGATCATTGAGAGATGGGAGAAAGCAGTGGAAGAGGACGAAGCCGAACAGACCAGTACGCAAGCGGCTCCTGCAGCAGCACCGCCGGCAATGATGCAGATGCCATCAACTGTGACAGGTGTCATGCCGATGATGCAAATGTCAGGTAGCAGTGGTGGTGTCAAGGTGATCCTCAAGAATGCAAAGGTTACGATCGATAAGATCATAGTTTCAAAGAAGGAATGAATAAACAATAAAAGGGATCCCCTGTGACAAAGATAATTGCAGTAACAGGCAAGGGCGGAACCGGGAAAACAGCCATTACAGCCCTTCTCATCCGCCACCTTGCAAGACGCGACAAAGATATTTTGGCAATCGATGCTGATCCAGATACCAATCTGCCGGAGACGCTCGGATGTGAATTGGAAATGACGATTGGTGACATGAAACAGTTCATGCTCACAGAACGTGATAACCTGCCTCCGGATATCAATAAGGAATCCATCTTCGAATCCAAGATATATGAGATCATAAACGAGATGCCGGATTATGATCTGCTGGTGATGGGCCGACCCGAAGGATCTGGTTGCTACTGTTACGTCAACAATCTGCTACG
>CAYRGB010000082.1:0-2478 GCA_964423715.1 uncultured Methanosarcinales archaeon
TCTCAGGAGATAAACTGTCCTTCCACGTCCTGACATCATCGAGTACGAGCTGCCTTTTTATGTTAGCTTCATTTGTGCATTGTTCCTTATACTTCTGCCTGTTCTCTTCGATCTTTTTCCTGGTACTTTTATCTGCCATGGTTTCCTCCCCTTTTGGTATAACAATTATGAATTCTTCTGTTCTGTCCGCCCTATATCGTACCTTCTCTTCCGTGGTGATGATGATGCTTCCGTCCGGGGCCTTGACCCGCAAATAGATGTCAGGTTGCTCGTCCTGATACGCATCCTGAAAATCTTCACCACTGTATCGGATCTCGAAGGATCCGTCCCAGTCTGTGATGGCTGTTCCCAACCTATCATCATAGAAAAGGTCCTTGTCAAGAGCCTCGATCCTCAGCTCGGCTATCCCATCCTTCCTATCCGGACCTAACACTTTTCCAAATATCTTGAAGTCCTTTGGTCTCTTAATTTAATCGCCCCCTGTGTAATCCACTCCTGCCCCCGATCGTCCCAGCAGGTCTGGCACACATTGTAATTTCCAACACATGTTGTCAGATATATGATAATTATGAGGTTGTTCTCTTATTAACATATTTTGGTCATTGAAGCATGCAGGCTGCTCAAAAATCAATGTCTTCAGACCAAAAGTTGCATTTGGCATTATTTTCCATTCATACCACGTATTTTCAAACTATGCCGTTCATAAGATTTAGTGGAATTCCGGTGATACTGTCATTACTATATATGACTCCTGGCCTGGCATTCCGTGCCATTTACTATACAAAAACTTTGAAAAACCCATTTAATTAAACAGTAAATCTATATTTCCCATGAACCCTTATAAAAAAATGCGACGCCAGCGGTCCATTATTTCAGGTATTCCACGCTTCCCTTTGCAGACCTGAACAGTGCCATGAACTCATGAACCTCCATGGGAAGGTCCATGCTCACAGGCAGACCTAGTTCTATTGCCTCTGCCGCGGAGATCGGTGTGATATGGATCATCTCTCCACTGACAAGCTTCTCGACGATCGTTTGTAGTTTTTGCTTATCGTTGATCTTGTCTTCAAGCAGTTCCAGAACAATGGAACGAATAAGGTCCAGTGCCTTTCTGGAAACATCGCTCATCACAATGGTGGTGTCGTCTGCCTCATTTCCTTTCCGTGTTGCTGTATGGATCCAGGAAGGTGCAGGGAATGTCCCCCGAAGGATGTCTCCTATCTGCGGGTCCATGGGACCCATCACCGCATCGGCATCCATTATGATCTCATCGGCCGCAAGTGCTATCAATGTGCCTCCTGACATGGAATAATGCGGTATCATCACCCTTGTGTGTTCCTTGTGGTTCCTGAGTGCCCGCGCTATCTGGATACAGGCATGCAACTGCCCTCCGGGGGTATGGAGTATCATGTCGATGGGCTTATCTTTAGCATTCCTGATGCCGCGTAGTACCTGTTCGGCATCCTCCTCGTCTATGGACTGGTATACAGGAACACCGAACGTCGATATGGCCTCTTTCCTGTGGATTATTGTCAGTATCCTTGTGCCCCACATCTGCTCCATCTTTTTATCTTCTTGAGCCGCCGCATTCGTATGCTTCGTAACTGCGTTTGCGGATAGATGATCACATACAGGAAAAATAGTACAGCCAGGGCGGTGAACAGATCCCACATAGAAAGATCATCGATGGATAACAGAATAATACCCCCTTAAATATATCATTGCCAATTCTACTATTTTTTTATCTAAATTTAAGCAAGAAGACCACCCATTTCAATCTCACATTAAATCAAAGATTTAATGGGAGTTTCATTTCTCTGAAATGAAACAGGTGGATGAATTGCGTATTGTTTGTAAATGGGTATATATATGCGGAAATCATACAAATTCCGTCTGTAACCGACCAAAAAAAAGGGAATCGTTCAATGGTATGCAGTGTTCTTAGTTGGGAAAGGATCCCGAAAAGGTTAATCCGAACACATCAGTAGGGATTGATGCGGGGGCTTAACCCACGTGTTATATTAGGCAACGGAGGGCAGTACGATTCACCTGAATATTATCGCAGATCAGATAAAACACTTGCAGTTCAGCAAAAGAGGTTGAGCAGGAAGAAGAAAGGATCGAATAATAGGAACAAGCAACGTTTGAACTCAAAGTTGACAGTTTAAACAAATTCATGTGAATTTCTGCTAATTTGGCTACTTTTGCTTCAAGATCAGTGCATTTACCTCATCAAAATTGGCATAAATGTACTTTTTTTAGCTTTCGTATCACATCTTCCTTGCAACGAACGCTTCTGCGGTGCTGGTGAACCACATCTGGCCATTGATGATCCGTATGTTCATATCCACGAGTTCCCTATCCTTTGCTCTGAGCATCAGGGACCGGATGGTCTCGATCTGCTCAGTATCGGTCTCGACCATTGCCATCCAATCCCGGAACGAAAAGTCCACAGGTCGGTATCAGGACTCGATGACC
>CAYRGB010000082.1:2488-5819 GCA_964423715.1 uncultured Methanosarcinales archaeon
CCCTGCTACCCAAGCATACGTGTGATCTCCGATGGACGGTAGTGCCTCACATGGGAGGGATCCCTCGCTCGTTCGATCTGGTTCTGGTACTCACTCTTTTCCATCTCTTCCGGGGAGATCACATCGATGATGATGATCTTACCTTGGGGTCGCAGTACGCGCTTCATTTCCGATAGCACTTTTTCAGGCTCAAGGAAATGATGGAATGCGAACCGGCACGAGACGATGTCGAATGTCTTCTTCCTGAAAGGGAGGGCGCCACCATCGGCCAGGGTAAGCTGTGTATTCTCAATATGATGGTCTGCCTTGTAGCGGCCGGCGAGGGCCAGCATCTCGGTGGTAATGTCGACTCCAGTGACCCGGTGTGCATGTTTTGATAGCTCGAAAGCCAGCCGTCCGGGACCTGTGGCGACATCGAGTATCTGCTCATGTGGTCCGGGATCAATGAGTTCGGTAGCCCACACAAGGGCTGCCCTGTCGCTCAGGGCCCTGCAGCTGGCGTATGCCTAGGATCGCTGTGTGAACTGGTTCTTTTGTTGTGTCATACCAATCCCCCTCTTCCTCTGGTTTCCAGCTCAAACAGCCTGTTTTTGAGTTCTACTCCTCCCATATATCCGCCAGGACCGGACCGCGCGACCACTCGATGACAGGGGATCACGATGGGGTATGGGTTTCTGGCAAGTGCCTGACCCACTGCCCGGGTTGCTGCGGGTCTGCCCACACGTCTGGCAAGCTCTGAATAGGTGATCGTCTGTCCATAAGGTATCATGCGCGTCTGCTGGAGGATTTCCCGCTCAAATTTGGTCAGGTGGGAGAGGTCCAGTGAATACTGGAAAAAATCCACATCATCTCCCTTCAGGTATCGCAGGATGTCTTGGCACAGTTGCCGGACATCTACTTCTTCCACTCTCCGAGCACCTCTTCTTCAAGTTCCTTTCGTTTGCGGCGGGACCATACCCATCCTATCCCAAAATACCCAAGGATCACCAGGCCAATGATCAGTGCCATGATAAGGTAAGGGAGTGTTGAGCGTAGTAGCAGAGGATTAATGTTGTCCCTTGCTTCGTAGGTGGGGTACATTATGTCCCGCTTATCGGTGGTATGTGCCAGTCCCAGGGCGTGTCCCAGTTCATGCTTTGCCACCTCCTGCATGTTCGCATCCCCATACTGCTGCCAGGAATATCCTTGGTAGTTGCCCACCTCGAGGACGATGTCGGCATGAATATATCGGTCACCTTTTTGGTGAGGGATGCAGTATCCTGCAACCCCTTCCGGAGCTCCAGCCACCTTTTCCAGGTTCTCGACCCACATGATCGTGATATCTGCATCCGTTCGGTCCACTTTCTGGAAGTGTGGGGCATAGTTGAGGTGTCCATTACCGCCTGCTTCCCAGTATCCCAGAGAGCCCTCTATCTGGGTGCGGTAGGTGGGGCTGTAGTGGGGTGGTATGTTCCCCTCCTCAATGTACACGGTGATGGGGGAGTGGTCCCACGGTTGATCAAGCAGTTTCGGGTATGTCTCATCAGCCGCTGTTGTCACCGGCGCAGATATCATGAGTGTCAGTACCAGCAGGACCACGAGTTTTGGCTTCAATTTGGCCATGATCATCTACGACTATATTGTTCGGGGAGATATAATATATGTCGGGTAAGAAAATTTGATATACTATCGTACGTTTTTTCATTCATGATCGATATGAATACGAAAACCATCTTCATACTGTTCTTTCTGATGATCGTGCTATCGTTGTCAGGTTGCACCGGTGTTTTGCAGGACAGTTCCTCGATCCCACGTACATTTGAGAATGTCACGTATGTGGTGGATGGGGACACGTTCACTCTTGATTCGGGAGAGCGGGTAAGGCTCATCGGCATGGATACTCCCGAGATGGGGGAGGACTATTATGCAGAAGCTACAGAACACCTGACTGCTCTCATCCTGAATAAGCAGGTAGAACTTGAGGGAGATGTCAGTAATAGGGACCAGTATGGTCGTCTTCTCAGGTATGTGTGGATCGATGGTATAATGGTGAATACAGAGCTTGTGCGTTCGGGTCTTGCAGAGTCGAAATCCTATGATCCGGACACGAAGTATCAGGATATTCTCGATGAGGCAGAGGACGGGGCCCGGGATGCCAGACTCGGTATCTGGTCCAGCACGGTCAGATTTGATAATATTGATCCCAAAGACATTGTATCCTATCTTGATGCCATGCAGTATGTCGGAGAGGTGCGGACCGTGGAGGGGCGGATCGTACAGACGTACAGGAACGAGGATGCCGGCATCATTTTCCTGAATTTCCATGATCCATATAAAGGATACTTCACGGCGGTGATCTGGTCGGATGATTGGGACAGGTTCCCGGACGACTGCGAGGACTATTATTATGGAAAGAACGTTCTGGTGACAGGGAAGATCATCGAATACAACGGTGCACCAGAGATCGAGATGTCCGATCCCTCCCAGCTTGAAGTACAAGCCTGATGATGTTCAGGTGGCGATGCATAAGCTATTAATGGATGACTATGAAATTATCCCTCATGCAAAATCGGATCGCAGTGGTCTTTGACAGTGCAGGCACCCTTCTGCATATGTATCGGGTTGCAAAGGATGCGAACAGTGGTCAGGTCACTGAGAATATAGAGAGTACGCTGTTTGTGGCACAGCAACGCGGTCGCGCCCTGATGGTGCTACATACTGATAATGGTACCATACTGAGTGCTGTTCCCGATACAAGTGTCATAGATTTCATTGACGCGAACAACGTTAGTGTTGGCATCAGTTGTTCCAATGGTCAGGTAACAGCAGAGCAGGCATACGAGGTCATCAAGGGAAGCAATGTGACCATGGGGGCTGTCCAGGAGGTGCTGTGCTGGGTGCGGCGTCGCTGTCCCAACATATTCTATATTGCATCGGGTATAATTGTTGATGTAGTTAACAATGATGTGCCATATGTGCTGAGTACAGGGGGTCGGTTGTATGGGAACACGCAGAGAACGATCCAGGAACTAAAAGAAAGAAGGGTTGATACCTATGTTGCATCCGGAGACAGCATACATAATCTCAAACGTCTTGTACAGAGTATCGATATTCCCATAGAAGATGTCTATGACATAGCTAACACTCATGAAAAGGAGCGGATCGTGCAACATCTCAAGGAGAGGTATGATACGGTCCTGATGGTTGGTGATGGTATGAATGACATCCTTGCCTTAAGGGCTGCCGACGTAGGGGTAGTGACAGTTCAGCAGGGTGACGACAGACCTGTGGAGTTGAAAAAGGCTGCCGATGTGGTGATAGATGATATCATTAATGTTGTCGATGTGGTGGA
>CAYRGB010000083.1:0-4283 GCA_964423715.1 uncultured Methanosarcinales archaeon
GGCTGGGCTTACATATATTAATGTTGTCTGGCAGAAAAAAATGGTTAATGGAATCAAATGCGTGAATTTGCCCGCCGCGTCGAACAGCAACTACAGCAGCGCCAACTTTACGACGTAACATATTTCCGTTACACATGGATACATAGCCCGCCCGGTCAATAATCGCTTTTGTCTCCGGGGTAATATCGGCAAAATAAGTTGGCGAGCCGATTATGATGCCGTCGGCTTGGATCATTTTTTCAATGCACTCATTGATAATCACATCATTGGTTGTATTCTAATAGGAACGACTTAATATGACCTATTAATAGGACTGAATGATAGAACATACCCGATCATTACGAAGGATGAAACAAACCTCTGGCAAATTAGAACCATGTATCCACTGAATATAGTAGACAACGTTCGGTCAGTCGATGTACTGGTCATGCTCACAAGCATCGATCACCTTATCTGGGGACCACCCCTGTTGATCCTGCTCGTCGGTACAGGCCTGTACCTGACCTATCTACTCCGTTTCATCCAGATCCTCAAACTCCCCACAGCCCTGGGGTATGTGCTCCGGCGAGGACGCGGTGACGGCATAGAAGGCGACATCTCGAGCGTTGCTGCCCTGGCCACCGCACTGGCCGCGACCATCGGGACCGGGAACATCGTAGGAGTTGCCACTGCTATCCAGATGGGGGGGCCAGGGGCACTGTTCTGGATGTGGATAGCCGCCTTTTTTGGAATGGCCACCAAGTATTCTGAATGTCTGCTGGCCGTGAAGTACCGTACTGTGGACGAGAACGGACAGATGTCCGGAGGGCCCATGTACTACATCCGGCACGGACTTGGCCACAAGCCTTACAGTGAACCTCTTGCCCGATTCTTTGCAATCTCCGGAATTGGCGTGGCTTTTTTCGGGATTGGAACCTTCCCCCAGATCAATGCCATTGTGGATTCGGCATCCCTCACCTTCCACATGCCTGTGCCCTATACCGCTGCCATTGTCATTACTCTTGTGGCCCTGGTCATCATTGGTGGTATCAGAAGCATCGCACGGGTCGCCATGATCGTCGTGCCTTTCATGGCGGTTGCCTATGTGATCGGATGTGTACTGGTCATTGCAATGAACTTCGACAGCCTGTGGCCAACCTTAACTCTCATTGTCAGATCCGCATTCAGCCCCACAGCCGCAGCAGGTGGGTTCCTGGGTTCGACCATGATCCTTGCCATGCAGATGGGAATCGCCAGAGGTGTATTTTCCAATGAATCGGGCCTTGGAAGCGCACCCATCGCCGCGGCTGCTGCCAGAGTGAAGGAACCTGCACGACAGGGACTTATCTCCATGACCGGCACCTTCTTTGACACCATCATTATCTGTACCATGACCGGTATCGTACTGATCATGACCGGTTCATGGAAAAGTGAACTTGCAGGTGCCTACATGACCGGTCATGCATTCTCCAGTGTTCTTGGCAGTCTGGGCAGTTATCTTGTGGGTCTCGGACTGATCTTCTTTGCGTTCACCACCATCCTCGGATGGAACTATTACGGAGAACGCTGCACCGAGTTCCTTGTGGGAGTGAAAGGGATACTGCCCTACCGGATCATCTATATAACCATGGTCGCATCAGGGGCGTTCCTGACCATTGACGTGATCTGGGTCCTGGCAGATATTGTCAACGGACTGATGGTCATCCCAAACCTGATCGCATTGATCGCACTCCGGAAGATCATTGTATCAGAGACACAGAAGTTCTTTGGTTCACAGGAGAAAGCAGAGGTGGACCTCCAATCTATGAATACATGAGAATCCACCATCACTGCTCTTACAGATATTTATCCCACCGCAAGCTTTACTTAAGGACCACTCATCCAGATAACGATCATGTCCCTGACCAGTATAATCATCAAAGGCGCAAAGGAACACAACCTCAAGAACATCGACCTGGCCCTGCCGCGTGATAAGCTCATTGTGATCACCGGCCTGAGCGGTTCAGGTAAATCCTCCCTGGCCTTTGATACCATCTATGCAGAAGGACAGCGCAGGTATGTTGAATCGCTCTCTGCCTATGCACGCCAGTTCCTGGGACAGATGGAAAAACCTGATGTAGAATACATCGAGGGACTCTCACCTGCTATCTCCATTGAGCAGAAGACGACCAGCAAGAACCCACGCTCTACCGTGGGAACTGTTACGGAGATCTACGATTATCTGCGACTGCTGTATGCCAGGATCGGCGTCCGGCACTGCCCTGATTGTGGGCGTGTGATCGAGCCACAGAGTGTGGACCAGATCGTGGACAGTATCATGCAGATCCCCGATAGATCAAAGGTCAACATCCTCGCACCGATGGTGCGTGAGCGCAAAGGGGAATACAGGAAACTTCTCCAGGACACTCGTGGTGAAGGGTATTCCCGTGTGCGCATCGATGGGGAGATCATATCTCTGGACGACGTCGAGTCTGTGGAACTGGGACGTTATCAGAAGCACAATATAGAGATCGTTGTGGACCGGCTTATGATCAAGGAAGGGATAGAAGACCGGCTCACGGATTCCGTGGAAACGGCACTCGATAAGGGGGATGGAACGCTGATAGTGCACGTCCTTGACCATGAGGAAATAGTGTTCAGCGAGAAACTGGCCTGCCCTGATTGTGGTATCGGTTTCGAGGAACTGGAACCGGCCGCATTCTCATTCAACAGCCCGCAGGGTGCGTGTGAGGTGTGCCATGGACTGGGTACTTCCATGGAATTTGACCCCGATCTGATCATTCCAGACCCGTCCCTGTCACTGAATGAAGGAGCCGTGGAACCATGGTATACCAAGACCGGTGACGGGTATTACATGCAATCATTGCGATCGGCTGCGAAACATTTTGGATTCTCGATGGACGTCCCGTTCAGAGACCTTGACACAAAGTCTCAGGACATCATACTCCATGGCACCAGTGAACGCATCCCGTTCGTTCATACGGGCAGGGACGGTGGCCTGTGGAAACACATCGGTCACTTCCGTGGTGTAGTTGCCCATCTCTCGAAGATCTACGATCGTACCGATTCCGAGAGTTCCAAGGACAGGGTGCGTAGATATATCAGTACCACTCCCTGCCAGACTTGCCGGGGCGAACGCCTGAAGCCTGCAAGCCTTGCGGTCCTGATCGATGGATATAACATCATGCGAGTCACCCACCTGTCCATTGAGGCAGCCCTGCATTTCTTTGAAGCCCTTGAGATGAAACTGGATGATCGGGAATACACAATCGCCCGCATGATCCTAAAAGAGATCAGATCACGACTGGGATTCCTGGTGGACGTGGGACTGGACTACCTATCCATGAGCCGGGCGGCTGCTACTCTTTCAGGGGGAGAGGGGCAGCGGATAAGACTGGCCACTCAAATAGGTTCCAGTTTGATGGGAGTACTCTATATCCTGGACGAGCCGAGCATTGGTCTGCACCAGAGGGACAACCTGCGCCTTATCAACACCCTCAAGCATCTCAGGGATATCGGCAATACGGTGATCGTAGTGGAACATGATGAGGAGACGATCATGAATGCGGACCATGTAGTAGATATGGGACCGGGTGCGGGAATTCATGGAGGTTATATCGTTGCACAGGGAACTCCTTATGACATCATGTCAGCTCCTGCATCACTCACAGGCAAGTACCTCAGTCAGCAGATGGAGATAGGAGTACCCTCCACCCGACGTGAGCCCCACGGTCACCTGACACTGGAAGGAGCGTCCGCAAACAACCTGAAGACCATCGACGTGGAGTTTCCCCTGGGTGTGATGATCTGTGTTACAGGAGTCTCCGGATCCGGAAAGAGTACACTGATCAATGAAACACTGAACAAGGTGCTTGCACATAAATTGAACCGTGCACGTGCGCAGCCGGGGATGTATAAGGACATTGTTGGTAGTGAGAATGTGGACAAGATAATCACCATTGACCAGTCCCCTATTGGCCGGACACCGCGCTCCAACCCTGCCACCTATACGAACCTGTTCACTCCGATCCGTGAACTGTTCTCACAGACAAAACTCTCCAGATCGCGTGGCTATAAACCCGGCAGGTTCAGTTTCAATGTCCACGGCGGCCGCTGCGAGACGTGTACAGGTGACGGTATCATCACCATCGAAATGCATTTTTTGCCGGATGTATATGTGCCCTGTGAGGTGTGCCACGGCAAACGGTACAACCGAGAGACCCTGGAAGTGACCTACAAGGATAGGACAATCGCGGATGTGCTTGATATGACGGTGGAGGAGGCACTGGTCTTCTTTGAGAACA
>CAYRGB010000083.1:4293-5761 GCA_964423715.1 uncultured Methanosarcinales archaeon
ACGTTAAACTCGGCCAGTCATCCACCACCCTATCGGGCGGGGAAGCGCAGAGGGTAAAGCTGGCTACTGAACTCAGCAAGCGCCCCACAGGCACAACGGTATACATCCTGGATGAGCCGACCACCGGTCTGCATTTCAACGATGTGAAGAAGCTGCTGGATGTACTCCAAAGGCTGGTGGATGCCGGAAATACTGTCATTGTCATTGAGCACAACCTTGACGTGATCAAGACCGCCGACTGGATCATTGATCTCGGACCGGAAGGAGGAGATCGTGGAGGGACAATAATCGCCCAGGGAACACCGGAACATGTGTCAACAGCCAGCGGGTCGTATACAGGAGAGTTCCTGAAACGGGTATTGTATGAATGAGTGTGACCCAAAAGTTATATCATCGGTTCCTCATATAATAATAGTATTACAGTCGATATGAGCCAATTTCCCGGGGGAAAAGAGATGGACAAAAAACTTCAATGTAAGAACATAAAAAGCGACCTGAAATATCTGGGTGACATTATGGACAAGCAGAATCGTGAAGAAGCTACCCCGGATGTCGCGCGAATGAGAAAGCAGGTCGACTACAAGAAGACGCTCTGTAAGATCATACGTAACGAAATAACTTCAAACAAATGATCATAGGCTGCATGCCTATATTCCTATCATTGTTCGTATACTCCTTATTGGAATAATCTGTACATTCCTACTGTAGGTACTCAAATATCGTACCCCTCAAAGCACGGCAGGCATACAATCTGGCCGTGCTTTAGCCGTGCCCGGGTCTCCATGACTTCCTCCCCGCATTCGGTACAGGGTATGGACTGGTAGACCATGGCTTTCTGAGGCGGCTCGATCTGGACATGCTCGACCACGAACAGCTGGTCTGCAGGTGCATCCAGGATCGCACGGACTCGTTCATGATGCCGTTCCCTGAATCGTTCCATCTCATCCTCATTGGCGGATCCGGATCTCACTTTCTCAAAGAGTTCATCCTTTCCGGATTCATTTGTTCCGGACCGTTCACGGGGACGCGATGATATTCGGATGGCACGGTTGTCATCCCTTCTGAAGAACGTGTACACGTGTTTACCATAGTCCCGGAAGATCAAATTGCCCTTGCCGAAGGTGCATCCATTAACAACCTGTATCGCATCGATACCACACGACTTGTTCTCAACGATGGCCACGAGTTCCTCGTCCTCGGCACGTCCCTTGAACTCTTTCTCAGCGATCTGTGCTACCCGGTATCCGGTAGCAAGACCCGGACAGGCATGCCCGTGGAAACGCACTGCATCATCAAAATCCATTATTCACCCTCCATTGCAATTCACTTTCTCAGTTTTACAATCAGGGCTTCCACCTGTTCCACTGCCGTGCCAATATAGCGATCAGGGTCAACAAGCTGGTTGATATCGTCCTCACTAAGGTACCGGGTCACATCATCCCTGCCGAGCAGTACATCCTTGAGATGC
>CAYRGB010000084.1:0-5743 GCA_964423715.1 uncultured Methanosarcinales archaeon
CAAAACGCTGGAGAGAGGACGAATGGAACTGGCAAAGAGGAGGAGATGATCCCGATGGAAGCAAAATCCGATAAAACGGTATCAAAGATCGATAAAACGATCTATGATCAGATCAGTGACATATCGATCCAAAGGATGTTCCACCTTATAAGGAGCAAGAAACTGTTGTTGATCCGCCCGAAGGTAACCGGTGATGCTTACACAGAGCTTGGTTCGTACAACTGGGCAGGGCTTGTCAAGCAGAGAGCATTGGACCTTGGCTGGGATGTCACAGATCTGGCAATGAATGATGCGAGTCGTGAGAATGTTGAAGATAAGATCAATGATATCAAACCCAATCTCATAATACATTATGACCACGGTGGCTCATTCACCCTCTGGGGACAGGAAGCAGATTCCCTCGAAGCCGCCATTGACAGTACGAACGTTGGCCTATTGGCAAACCGGATAACCAGTACGGTATCATGCCAATCAGCTTCAGGACTCGGTCCCCTGGCAATAGCTAATGGTGCTACCAGTTACCTTGGCTATGATGAGAACCACGTGTTCGTGACAGGTTACCAGGACCAGTTCGGAGAGGCTGCTAACGCAGCGAACTACGCCCTGCTGGAATGCAAGTCCCTCCAGGAAGCATATCAGGAAGGTCTTGATGCATATGACGACCTGTACAACGATCTCATAGCGTCAGGTACAATGGATGACCTCTTTGCTGCTAACTGGGTGTTGCATGACAGGGATTGTTTCGAATTGCTGGGATCAAGTATCGCTGACGCATGCCCTGCAATGTTCCATCTTCACTGCAGGACAGGACTTCCTGATTCACCTGTCCAGATCCTTTGCAGGTCAGGTCTTCCGGGTTCGATGATACAGTGCACATCAGGTCTTCCTGAATTGATGGTGGTCTGCAAGACAGGTCTTCCTGACTCGCCTGTGTGCGCTGCAGGTCCCAATATACGTATTGACAAATGTGCAGCAGGACCCATGATGACCATCGATCCGAGGAGGGTCCGTGAGCAGTACCGGAAACCTCTCACGCAACTGGAGAAGCGTATGAGACTGGAGAAATAAGGACATGGATCATTCTCTGGAGGAGGGCGGGATCCAGCTGAATGAGGATTCCATACCCTCCCTTTTTTCATTTATAACGTTTCGAAGGGAAAGCGTGGGGGGCTTTCTGTTCAATCCCTATCTTTTCAATGAGATCCCATTGAACAATATAGAGATACGCATCCTTGAGCACTGCAATGGCAAATTTTCGCTCAGAGACATAACTGGGCGGATCCGGGATGAATTATCACTGTCACATGACCAGTCGTACCAGTGCGTCCATGAGGCAATGAATGTCTTTGAAGGGTACTGTGCGATCAACTGGCTCCATCAACAACAGGACTCTGCGGACCTGGGAGGCAGTACTGCCTGTTCCATGCATCCATCTGCAGGTTGTCAGGCTCGAGATAACAGCATCCTCTCTGCTCCGCTCTCTGTGCTGTGGGAGATAACCCATGAATGTAATCTGAGATGTAAACACTGTCTCATTGACGCGGGTGTGCAGGATAAGGAAGAGATGTCGCTGGAGGAGGTCAAAAGCACCATCGTCCAGCTGGCTGAGCTGAATGTATTAAAGATCACGTTTGGCGGAGGGGAACCTCTGGTCAGGAAGGATTTCATGGACATCCTGGACTATGCCACAGGTTTCGATCTCGGGATCAAGCTCTCCACCAACGGGATGCTTGTCAACGATCGCCTGCTTGATCGGTTGGAGGATACCAACGTATGCTCTGTACAGGTCAGTGTGGACGGGATGGAATCGACCCACAACGCTTTCAGGGGAAGTGAGCGCTCCTTCAAGAAAGCCACCTCAGCCCTCAAATCCTTCTCTGATGCAGGTTACTGGACCATGATGAGTACAGCCATCACGAGATGTAACATCGATGAACTTGAAGAGATCCTTGAGCTTGCGGTCGATTGCGGGGTGTCCTCGTTCAAGGCATCTCCGTTCATTCCGGTTGGAAGAGGCAGGGAGAACATTGAAGAGCTGGCGATAAGCCAGCAGGAGATCAGTGCCCTTGCAGGGATCATGCTGGAAAAAAAGCAGGAATACAGCGACGTGATCGATCTGCAGATCGATGGGCTGTTCCCGTGGCTGCTCGGCCCATGTGATGGCACACATGATCATGCATCACGAGTGGGATGTTCAGCCGGAGTGTCCGAGGTGGTGATAACTCCCACCGGCGATGTACTGGCGTGCCCCTTCCTGCAGGACTATGTTGCCGGTAACCTTCGGGACCGCAGTTTGAAAGATATCTGGGAGGATTCGGAGATCTTTAATGTGTTCCGGAACCTAACAAGTGACCAATTGGGAGGAGCGTGCAGGAGCTGCGGGTATGTTCCTGACCAGTGCCAGGGCGGTTGCCGGGCAGCAGCATTTGCATGGACCGGAGACCTGTTCGCACAGGACCCGCACTGCTGGAAAGGTCTGGAATGAACCGGACAGGACGGGGATCAGTTCATGATAATGGGGGGGACATGAAGTTGATGCAGGGGAAGGTGCGTTATTTGCTTATCACAGTGATGATCCTTGCAGTACTGTCCTCTAACACGGAGGCAGCAGAACTGTAACAGGATATCGCCGTAGGTCCGAACAACCCACACATCATCACGTTCACAGTAGATACTGGAGGTAAGATCTATGCGGAGACACAGGTGGACGGGAACATCCAGGAACTGCGTTTGAGACGTGATCTCGTCCAGACCGGTGAGATGAAGGAAGAAGCCTGGGGTGGATCAGGTAAGTTGCTTACATTGAGCTATGATGTTTCGGATGAAGATCTGGAAAAGGGCAGTGAGTGGACAATATCAGTTGCAAGTGTAACGGGAATGGGAGGGGATACCTATGGATTGAATACCCACAGGCTGAGTCCGAACCACATGAGGAGGATGGACCAGATGCGAACGCTGTCGCTCCAACAGCACACATGAAGATCTATCCGAACCCGGTAGGAGAGGGGGAAAGTGTAACATTCAAAGGGTACGGCACCGACATCGACGGCGAAGTAGTACTATGCCGCTGGACTTTCCCTGACGGGACCACCCTGACCAGGGAAGGCAGCTCATATACAGAGGTTACGGACCTCTGGGACCTGTCGGAAGGAACGTACATATTTGCGGTGCAGGACGATCATGGGCTCTGGTCAGAAGAGATCAACCAGGAACTCATCCTTGAAGGGGCCACGGATGGCGAGGCGGATGGTTTGGACCTGTGGGAATTGATCATGGCAGCAGCACTGGCAGTAGCTATTGCTTTTGGAATACCGAAGGTGTCAAGGAAAAGCCGTAAGAAAAAGACAAGGAAAGAAAGGACCGGGTCTATCTTGATGGACTTTACATCGCACCATCCCCAACAAGGCTGAATGACATACCTGTCGGGGAGCATGAAGTAACGTTCAGGAAGTTCGGATATTTTGAGTGCAAGAAAGATGCATTGGTAAAGGACGAGAAGGCAACTTCAGTTCACTGTGACCTGCAAAAGATGCCACAGCTCAAACTGGAACTGTCTGCAGACCCAACGATGATCCCTGCCGATGGCAGGTCCAGATCAGTGATAACAGTGAGCATACAAAGCGAAGAAGGGATCCCCATACCTGTGCCTGAGGACGTAACGGTGGACATGGAAACAAGCATGGGGGCGATAGATAGTCCGGTTACGATCAAAAAAGGACACGCATCGACCAGATCATTTTTGACATATTCCACATCCGCAGCAGTTGCGAAAGTTAAGGCAAGGTGTGAACCTATACCGGAAAACAGCATTATCATTGAGTTCACGGATGCTGAATGACGAACTGCAGATATGAGCCCTCCGTGAATATATCGTGAGATAGCGCGGGTCGGGGTGGAAATGGCACATCCAAACCTACATATAATATTATCCGTATTACCTCACTAACTTAATATATAGTATAACTGTTATAACCGCATTAATTGATATTAATTTTAGAGGTATTACATATGAAACAGCAGGTCACAGTTAAGGAACTTAAAGAAGGAAAATATGTCGTGATAGATGATGAGCCATGTGTGATCAAGGGTATATCGAAATCCAAACCCGGAAAACACGGCTCTGCAAAAGCAAGGATCGATGCCGTTGGCATCTTTGACAACCAGAAGCGCTCCATTGTGAGCTCTGTCTCCTCAAAGACCTACGTACCCATTGTCGAGCGCAAGAGCGCACAGGTACTTTCCATTGCAGATGACATTGTCCAGCTTATGGATCTGGAAGACTACTCTACATTCGAGCTCAAGATCCCTAATGAATACAAGGACAGGATCAAGGAAGGCGGGAACATCACGTACATCACTGCCATGGAGCAGATGAAGATCGATCTCAGGTAAGGACCATATCACCGATCATGTTCTATCAGCCTACAATGATGGATGCTCTGTCGGACTACGGGAGTGCACGATATGTCATATTTGGAGTGCCGTTTGATGGGACCTCATCATACAGGGCAGGGAGCAGATTGGGGCCAAATGCCATGCGACAGGTATCGGAGAACTTTGAGAGCTATAACTCATACTTTAACATTGATCTTGCAGATCTGCAGATACACGATGCTGGCAACCTTGAGGTCTATGCCTCGGTAAATTATACATTACGAGACCTGTACCATGATGTGATCCCCATTGTGGAAGAGGGAAGGGTCCCTCTCATGCTAGGAGGCGAGCATTCCCTAAGTTATCCATGTGTGAAAGCATGTGCAGAACATGCGGGTGAGGATTTTGGAGTAGTCGTACTGGATGCCCATTTTGACCTGCGCAATGAGTTCGGCGGACTGAAGTACAATCATGCATGCGTGTCACGGCACATCATCGATGCCATCACAGATAACTATGTTTCAATAGGCATTCGTAGTGGACCTAAGGATGAATGGGAGTTCGCAGCAAAGAACAATATCCAATACTACACACCAGAGGATGTGGTAGAAATGGGAACTGCCGAACTGCTCTCAGAGGTCCTCGATCAACTGGACTGTTCCCACATTTACCTGTCACTCGACATGGACGTGTTCGACCCGGCTTATGCACCAGCGGTCGGGACACCTGAACCCTTCGGATTAACCTCTATCCAGGTCAGAGACATGGTACGTCGTCTTGCCCCGCTGTCCATGGGATTTGATGTAATGGAAATTACCCCTGGATACGATGGTGGGCAGACCGCCATACTTGGTACTAAACTTATGCGGGAGTTCATTGCCGCACATGCTGCTGCTATTTCATGATGGACAACGGTCAGAGATATACGAACCTTCTTACTAAACAATGAAAAGGAATAATCTATGGAACAGGAAATTGAGACAGTTTGCCCTTCATGCTCACCAGAGGAACCTGTGTGGCATGATGTGTTGAGAGCAGGCCAGAACCCAACTGTCAAATGTCAGAAATGTGGCGATGTGCATCCTGCAGAGACCCGGAAAGAGACGACCGTTCGGGTCAATGTAGTGATCAGCAAAGGGGAAGAATCATTCACACGCCATACCAACATGGGACGAAAGGAGAGTGTCCATGTAGAGGAGGAGATCATCGTGGATGATGAGGAGATGGAGGACATCTACCCTATCATCGTCACGTCCCTTGAGGCACAGGACAAACGTGTGGATTTTGCCACTGCCGATACCATCACCACTATATGGGGACGAGCGACCGATGAAGTTGTCGTCAAGATTGCCATCCGCTCAGATTCAAA
>CAYRGB010000085.1:0-5667 GCA_964423715.1 uncultured Methanosarcinales archaeon
GTATCTATGTTCATTATCTCATATCACGAGGTTTGACTATGCCAAAGGTCAGTGTTGATATTCCCAAAGAGCTGCTGGATGACCTGAACACTCATGTGGGGCATAATAAGAAGTTCGTCAGCCAGTCCGATGCTATTCGCACGGCCATACGCAAAATGCTGGATATGATGGATGATATAGATAGACGGCGTGGGCGCATTGATGAACCGGAAAAGTAAACTGGACGGATTGCCCATTCTCAAGTATGATTGTCACATTTCTTTCAGATACTCAAGGCACTGCGCCCCTTCATTTAGATCCTTCATCTCTGTGACGAAGGTTCCTGTATAATGGGACAGATCTCCAAATAATCGTTCCCAGTCAATGTTTCCCTTGCCCAATGGCAGGTGTTCATCTTTTGTACCGTGGTTGTCGTGTATGTGTATATGTGATATATGATCCCTGCAGGCGATCATGAACTCGTCCACCATGCCCATTGTATTGGCGTGTCCCACATCGAACGTCATTTTGATGTTTTCCCGTCCGGCATCATCGATCAGTTCCAGCATCTCCTCAGGCGTTCGTCCAAATACAAGGGCAATATCTGGCATGTTCTCAACGGCCAGGAGGATGCCGTGCTCCTCTGCTATGTCCGATAGTTGTTGAAGGGATCGTACGTTCTGCTCCCAGGCCTTGTCGGGAACCTGGACACCGTAGGGGGAGAGATATCCGGGGTGCACCACTGCAAGTTCTACAAAATCGGATGCCAGTTCCAGATAATCTTCCATCTGTCGGAGTATCTCCTGATGTATGCCCAGGTTGAGGGATGCCAGATTCATATCCGAGAACGGGAGGTGCAGGCTCAGCTCGAGATCGGTAGTGTCATGGATGTCACGTACGAGACCAATTTTGTCCTGGTTCAGGCACTGCTCCCCCTCCTGAACGATCTCCCATCCGGTATACCCCATATCCTCAAGTCCGTAGGCCCAGTCAAAAGCATCCCTGCAGGCACGTCTGGATGAAAAACTTATTCTCTTGATCTTCATGCTGCACATCCGTTCTCACTCACTTACTCACCTGTACCTGTCGTTCATTCGTTCTTTGGCATATCTATCTCATACAGTGGTGTTCCATCTTCTGTTGGAGGAGCAAGCCAGTCGGCAAATGTTTCCATCTCTTTTTCATCATCTGCCTGTATGCGGACGTGTATCGAACCCAGTGACTCTTTCTGGGCAGGGAAGTTCAGTCGCTTCACAGTGGCTACCTGTTTGTTGATCCTGATCTGGGTGGATGTTCCTGTGACATCCAGTCCCACATATAGCTGGGTCCTGGCTGTGTCGAGGAACTGCTCGCTTCTTAAAAGGGCATGCATATGGCGAAGTGCTTCCACTCCTCCCTGGCCAAATACGCGATCCTCACTGTCCGGGACCTCAAGATCTGCTATATCAATGATATTCCTGACAGCTTCTTCCACCAGTTCGACCTTTTCTGTGGGGTTCACATCAGCCCACACTTCGACCTTGATCATTGATTTACTTCCAGGGTATCCTTGATCTTCTGTCTGAACTCATCAAGGCCGGCAGTGTTCTCAATGACGACGTCAGCAATTTCAATGGCTTCTGTCATGCCCCATCCCATTTCTCGTTCATCCCGGTGTAGAAGCTCATCGATATTTTTCATATCATCACTCCGGCCACGCTTCTGAACCCGTGCAAAGCGCACCTCAAGGGGTGAATCGATGGAAATCAGAGTAAATTCGTTCCCGAACACTTTCTTGAAACATTCTACTTCTGCAATTCCTCGCATGCCATCAACGATCACGATATCCGGCCCGGCAGCCTTGATCTTAGGGATACACCGTTTTGCAACGCTGTCCATCCCCTCTTTATCCCTAAGGTCATTGGCCACACCTCCGGTGTTCGCGTCAGTGGGTTCAAGGCCTCTGCGTATCACCTCTTCACGTATCACGTTTCCCATATTGATGACATCAATACCCATGTTATGTACAACATGTGAGGCTTCTGATTTACCTGATGCTGGCATTCCTACAAAAGCTATTATCTTCATTTTTTTCATCCTGATGAGTGTTGATATGTGGATTACTATTTGGGGATACCATGCTGTGATTATTTATATATTCTTACCCATTATGAATGTCTGATGAATATAGGCGGATACAAGATATCAGGCAACATTCTCTTCGCTCCCTTGGCGGGTGTGACCAATCTTGCATACCGATTGCTGTGCAAACAACACGGCGCTTCGGTAACGTATACTGAGATGATCAGCTCGGATGCGGTCCTCAATGGCAATCCCCAGACCTTCCGCAGGGCTATGACGTGCAAGGAGGAGGGCATCATGGGAATCCAGCTCTTTGGAAGTTCTCCTGAGAAGATCTCAGCGGCGGCTAGCATCCTGGAAGAGCGATATTTTCCGCCGATGTTCGACGTCAACCTGGGTTGTCCATTTCCGGTTGTAACTAAAAATGGAGGTGGATCTGCACTGCTAAGATCAGTGGATATGGTCCATGATATCTTCATGAGCCTGAGTGAGAACATAGACACTCCGGTGAGTGCAAAGATGCGGGTACTTGGTAACATCGATGAGACGATCCGTATCGCCCGGGTTATCGAGGATGCCGGCGCATGTGCTATCACGGTGCATGGGAGGACCCGATCACAGAAATATGGAGGGACATCGGATCTCGAATACGCAAAACGGATCAAGAGCGAACTGTCCATACCCATCATCGTGAATGGTGATATCAGGGACGAGCCATCAGCAGAACATGCGCTTGCGTATACCGGCTGTGATGGATTGATGATCGGCAGGGCGGCAATGGGAAACCCCCGCATGTTCTATCGTATCTCGCATTATCTTGAGACGGGAGAGTACCTTGCTACTGACACATGTGCACAACGCAGGGACGACCTGATCAACTATGTGGGGCTGCTGGAGAGGTTTGACCTGCTGGGGTCCATGAACATTAAATCACATGCGCAGTGGTTCACCAGAGGGTTCAATGGTAGTCGCAATGTACGGCAGATGCTCAATGATGCTGATGATGTGAGTTCGATCATCGAATGTTTTGATATATTATGTGAGCTCAGTGTGGCTCACTGAGTGTACTCAGCAGTCATTCTCCAACTCCAACATTTTATATATTTTCTCTAAATGCTACATAATAATTAGTATTTCACATGATTAAACGTTGCACTTATAACTAATGCCATATATTTGAGCCGATAACAGATACACAGGATTCGATGATTGTCCTGCAGACGTAGGTCATTACATAGGTTATTACATGCTGCAGGAAATGGTCTGGATCTCATATTGCAATCGATCGACAAGTATTATACATATTGTTATGGAGAATATAGATGAAAGAGATACGAATACATGGTCGAGGTGGGCAGGGTTCTGTAACTGCTGCTGAGCTGCTGGCTGCCGGAGCATTCGATGACGGGATGTTCAGCCAGGCATTCCCGGCTTTTGGTGTGGAACGCCGTGGTGCACCGGTACAGGCATTTACAAGGATCAGTGACAGTCCGATACGGCTCAGGAGTCAGGTATACAAACCGGATTATGTGATCGTCCAGGATCCAACATTGCTGGAAGTTGTCAGCGTTGAGAGTGGTGTAAAGGACGATGGGATCATCATAATCAACAGTGATTTTGATCAGGAGACATTTGATCTTAATACCAATGCAAAGATCATGACGGTCAATGCGACAAAGATCGCTCTTGATATGATAGGCCGCCCGATAGTCAACACGGTCCTGCTAGGTGCATTTGCGGGTGCGACAGGAGAGATCCGGGCAGAATCCATTAAGGCCGCAGTAAAGGCACGTTTCCCTGGTAAGATGGGTGATAAGAACGCAGAAGCCATGCAGAAGGCGTATGATATGATGGTGGAGGCAAAGGTATGACGATACTGCCAGGTGGAGTTTGTAAAGCAGGTTCGACAATCGTGAACAAGACCGGTGGATGGAGAACGTTCCGACCTGTTTTTGATTACGATAAATGTATTAAATGCAAACTGTGCGAACTGCTGTGTCCCGACAGCTCGGTACTTCCAAGGGATGACGGATATTTCGAGTTCGACTATGATTTCTGCAAGGGATGCGGGATATGTGCAAATGAATGTCCCAAGGATGCGATCACAATGGTCCTGGAGGAAAAATAATGGCAGTAATACGTGATCTTGACAAGGATAAGATGGTCGTTGCAGAAGGTTCATATACTGTAGCGAGTGCCGTCAAGGCCTGCAAGCCAAATGTGATCTCTGCCTATCCGATCACTCCCCAGACACACATTGTGGAGGACCTGTCCCAGTTCATGGCAGACGGCGAGATACCAAACTGTGAATATCTCAACGTCGAATCCGAGTTCTCGGCACTTTCGGCATTGGTGGGCTCTTCGGCTGTCGGAGCACGATGTTATTCAGCCACCACGTCACAGGGTCTTGAGCTGATGCATGAAGTGCTGTTCAATGTGTCTGGTATGAGGCTACCTGTGGTCATGACAGTTGCGAACAGGGCGGTCAGTGCACCGATCAATATATGGAACGATCACCAGGATTCGATCTCACAGCGGGACACCGGCTGGATACAACTGTATGCAGAGGATACCCAGGAAGCATCTGACATGACGGCGCAGGCCTACAAGATCGCTGAGGATAAGGACGTCCTGCTGCCAGCAATGGTGTGTATGGATGGTTTCATCCTGTCTCATGTCCATGAACCGGTGGTCCTCCTTGAGCAGGATATCGTGGATGAATACCTGCCTCCGTTCGAGCCGGAATATGTGCTTGATCCAAAGAACCCCCTGTCCTTTGGTGCCTTCGCTGATCCGGAGTCCTACACCGAGTTCAGGTATCTCCAGCAGCAGGCAATGGACAACGCTGAGAAGAAGATCGAGGACGCAGCTACTGAGTTCTATGATCTCTTTGGACGATACTATGGAGGTCTTATCGACGAGTATGAGATCGATGATGCTGAGATCATCATCATGGCAATGGGTTCGGTCATCGGCACGATCAAGGATGTTATTGATAAGCTCAGGGACAGGGGTGAGAAGGTCGGTCTCCTGAAGATCAGGTCCTTCAGACCGTTCCCGGTAGAGGCTATCAGGAATGTCGTGAAAGATGCAAAGGTAGTGGTTACCATTGATAAGAACATCTCTCTTGGTTTGAATGAAGGGGCCCTGTGTACCGAGACGAAATCCTGCTTGTATAATACCAATATCGATATGCCTGTAGTGGGATTCATGATCGGTCATGGTGGCCGTGATATTCCTATGAGCATCATTGAAAGTATCGTCGAGCAGGCAAAGAAAGTGGCAGACTCCGGTGTTGAAGTGGAGAGTCAATATGCCGATCTGAAGGAGGAGTTGTTATGAGATCACTGTTAGCCCCAGGACATCGCGGCTGTGCAGGATGCTGTGATGCGATGGCTGCCAAGTTCACCCTGATGGCAGCAGGAGAGGACTGTATCGTCATAAACCCGACCGGTTGTCTTGAAGTGATGACCACACCATACCCCGAATCATCCTGGGAGGTTCCCTGGATCCATTCCCTCTTTGAGAACCCCGCAGCGGTTGCCTCAGGGATCGAAGCAGCCCTGAAGGCGATGGGGAAGATGGGCAACACCAAGATCATTGCTATGGGCGGTGATGGTTCTACTC
>CAYRGB010000086.1:0-5601 GCA_964423715.1 uncultured Methanosarcinales archaeon
TTTAAGGATGTATATATATGCAGAAATATAATAAATCGTTGCAAGAAATGGATGATGATATGAAAATAGGTATTCTATCTTATGAGTATCCACCAAAAATTTTTGGTGGTGTCGGCGTCCATGTAAGCGAACTGAGTAAGCATCTTGCAACAGGAAATAAACAAGTGCATGTGTTTACCTCTCATGTACATGGATTGAATGATCAGCATGCAGAAAATCTATGGATACACAGATCATTTGATTGCTGTTGTCGTTCATCAACCCCCCCGATAGGGACATATGAAAAGATATTGACTAACATCAGTGTGGCTGGAATTGTGAAAAAGCAATTTTCAAATCGGGGATTAGACCTGTTGCACTCACATGGAGGATTGATCCAGTTCGCTGCTACAATGGCAAAGCAAGCCACTCAATTGCCACTGGTGATGACTGCTCACAGTATCGAGATCAACAGGAAGAAGCCAGGGGGACTGGCAATTTTGATGGAGAAAAACGTGGTGAATATGGTGGACAGGTTCATTGCAGTATCAAAGTCTTTGAGAGAAGAAATGAAGCAAACCTGGGATATCGGATATGATATGACCACGGTCATTCCGAATGGTGTGGATGCTAAGATATTCAAACAACGGGATGCTGACGACCTCCGCAGGAAATACCAGCTTGAGAACCGATATGTGGTGCTGTTCGTGGGAAGGAATGATCCGCAAAAGGGTGTGGGGTATCTGGTTGATGCCGTGCGAAAGCTCCAGAGGGACATTCCCGAGATAATGTTGGTCATAGTCGGCCAGCAGGATATATATCATGACAGGCATATCCTCTGTATTCCACATGCAAGGATGCATGAACTCATTAAATTATACTCCCTTTCCGATGTGTTCGTGCTGCCCAGTATCTACGAACCGTTCGGTATCGTGCTTCTGGAAGCTATGGCATGTGAAACTCCGTGTATTGGGACACGGGTCGGAGGGATACCGGAGATCATTAACCACAACAAAACCGGTCTTCTGGTGGAGCCAGAGAGCAGTGTGAATCTCTCAGAAGCGATCGCCAGGTTATATGATGATCCGGAAAGAAGGTACCGGATGGGAATTAAGGGGCGGGAGAGAGCTATGTCATGCTTTAACTGGAAAGAGATATCAGCGGAGACTGAAAAGGTGTACCGGCAGGTGTTGCATTGAACAGTATCTCCGACGAACTTAATGAATTATTATACACTGGTTGGATTCGTTAGTGTAAATATTATGCAATAACATAGCAAAATATTACATTTATTTGTGGTTATATATTATGTAATGATCATTCGCCAGCATCAATCGACTGAATTGTGCATTAAAAGAGAAAAGGAAGAGAACTCTGAGAGCTTTTTATCCCAAGTTTGACAGTTTTCACTCTTTCCTTAAGAACATCTCCGCTCTTTTCCAATAAAAATTTCACGTTTTTGTCAGGAAAACCTATATGACAGTTTCAATAAATTCAGTCAAAATGCCATGAAATTGCCTATTTTTACCCCAATCAGTGTATTCATGGCATTAAAACAGGCATAAATGTAAGTTATCGCTTTATTTTTGATGAGATACCGCCCAACTGTCAAATTCCATTATGCTTTTTTTGGATCATTTTTGCTTGAAAACAAGCTTAAGTTGAAATCTAAAGCGTTGCTAATAGATCAGAGTGTACTGTCAAATTGGTAGTTGAAAAAATGGATGAAAATTATGACAAACGAAAATAAGCAAAGGTGAAGGAACCGTCAATTGTCTGGAAAATACAGAAAAAATGAGAATTTGATGAATAAAAAATAAGTGGAGATTCAGTTGATTAAAGGTAAAACTGTCAAATTTGGGTTTTATATAAAATGCTGATGTTCTTATCTAAATGTCAGGATCCAGCCAGTACTTGCAACCCGTGCCGGATTTGAGAAGAACACTGACATCTGTATCAATGCGGTCACCCCTGAAGATATGAAGATGCGGCCTCATATCTGAGGGCAGTGAACCATTCGGAGCTCCCTGTCATAATATTCTGCAGAACAGATCGATCAGGACTACCTGACAAACACGCTAGATAGCAGGCATTCGGTCTTAAACATTCAGTCTTAAAAAAATGGAGAGGCTCTCAGGCCCTCCTCTTAGAAATACTTATTAACAGACCCTGCAGCTTTCGCAAGCAGGTCTGCACATGCCTGCAGGTCGTCCAGATCAAGTACTTCCACAGGGGAGTGGATGTATCTGGTCGCCACACTGAGGGTACCTGAGGGGATGCCCTCGCGGGTCAGGTGTATGGATGTGGCATCCGTTGTGCCGCCATCGCCCACGTCCAGCTGGTAGGGGATATCGTTTGCCTCAGCGGTTTGCCTCAGCCATTTTACCACTGTTGGGTCGGCTATCAGTCCACGTCCTCCGGCATCCACTATTGTGATCACGCCGCCTTTTCCGATCTCCAGTGCAGAATCCTTCTTTTCGATCCCAGGATGGTCACCTGGTATGGTCGTATCGACTGCTATGGCGACATCGGGCATCAGTCCAAAGGCTGACGTGCGGGCTCCTTTGAGTCCAACTTCCTCCTGAACGGTGCCCACGGCATAGATCGTGGCGTCGATATCCATCTCCGAGATCTGCCGCATGGAATCAATGAGCATGGCAACACCGGCACGGTTGTCGAAGGCCTTACAGGTATACAACCCGTTGGCAAGGGGAGCGAATTGCCGGTCCATGGATACGGGTGTGCCAACCTCAACTCCCAGAGTTTCGGCATCCTCCTTGTCCTTTGCGCCAATATCGATGAACATGTCCTCGGCCTTTACGGGTTTTTTCCGGTCCTCTTCCTTCATCACATGCGGCGGTTTCGACCCGATGACGCCGGTGATGGGGCCCCTGGTGGTGTGTACGATCACGCGCTGACTGTGAAGGGTCTGATCGAACCAGCCACCGATGGTCACGAAATGCAGGAAGCCCTTATCGTCGATGTACTTGACCATCAACCCTATCTCA
Source organism: uncultured Methanosarcinales archaeon (assembly GCA_964423715.1). Lineage (GTDB taxonomy): Archaea > Halobacteriota > Methanosarcinia > Methanosarcinales > Methanosarcinaceae > JAIOTO01. Next base: position 2,988 of record CAYRGB010000086.1, read on the forward strand.
TCCATATGGGCAGCCAGCATGATAGAGGGACCGGCTCCCTTTTTGGTACCGATGAGGTTGCCCATGCGATCGGTGCGGATCTCGTCGACGTAAGGACGTATCTCTTCTTCCATGATCTTTCTGATATCGTTCTCATGGCCGGATATTCCATGTGCATTGGATAATTTCTCGAGTAATGTCTCCAGTTGGTTCATAGCTGATCAGTGTAGTAATTGGATTCGGAGGATATAAAGTTTAAGTCAGGAAGAGGACCGTTGACGAGAATTGTCTGGAAAAAGAGCTGAGTAGTGGAATGTGAATGAACATCTGATAAAAAAGTGATAAAAAAGAATAGATAGAGGGGAGTTAATTACTCCTCTCTGCGGCGCTGTAGGAAGAATGCCAGTCCAAGAATCGCTGCTATTGGAAGAGCAATTGTTGGGAATTCCGGGACCTCAATGGTTCTTGTAGCAGTAGCGATCTCAACACTTCCGCCACCTGCACCGATCTTTACTTCATATCTGCCGTCCATCGGGGAACCTGCACCGTTGACTATTGTGATCGCAGCAACATCGGTATATGTCTGTGATGTTGGAGTGACATTGACCGGGGTCGTGACCGTTAGATCACTTACGGCAGCTCCTGTACCACCTTTAACAGTAACTGAACTGGCATATGCAAACGTCTGGTTTACATCACCTGACAAGACATTTGTCATATGGTAGCTCAGGGTTACTGACTGTCCAGGCTGGATTATTATTGGGTTTGGAGCCGGAGTTACCCCGACTGCATCATATAGGGCAGCATTATATGCTGCGGCTGTACCTGTCATAGCAACAATTGCTATGATCAATCCTAGTATTATTCTTCTCATTGTGTACCACCTTCTTAGCTGTACATTGGTCTGATAACATGTTCTAATATGTTTGCATAATATATAAACATTATGAATAAATATACGATGTGATGAGTATCATTATTATAATATCATCCATCTACTGCACATCTCAGACGTATGATATACTATGCCGAGCGTTGTAAGAATGCACTTCCCGCCCACACTTATAGCGACAAGCAGAGCGGGATCATTCAGTATAACCACATTACGGGTTCCACCCGGGTGGACCATCTTAGATCCAATGGATCATTGGGTTGCAGGATACGATCGTAGGTCATCGGCGCAGGACTGTTTAAGTGATACCCAGTATTGTATCAACAGCAGTATTGGTGTTGTAGGCGCGATCTGTACCTATGATCTCCACAACATGTCTCATGGGCAGATCCACGTTGTATTCCCCGGACCATTTAATGCCATCGGATGATGTCATCTCTACGTTGCTCCTAGATGAAACCGATCCCTTTGGGATCACCGTACAGGTACATTCCACCAGGGGTTCAGAAGAGCTAACTTTCAGCCAGGTAAGCCCTGCAGATGGATTGGGCCTGATATCCAATATGAGGGTGGGTGGGGTGATGTCAATAGTCGTGTGTGTGTCAGCAGTGCTGTGTTCATGTTCCCAATTACCAACATTGTCATCGGCTCTTGAACGGAAGTAATACGAATTGCCGATATCACCATTAAATATTCTGGATGTGGTCTCTGTTGCCGCGATCCAGTTGGTCCAGTTAGCTCCATCGGTACTGTAGTCCACAACAAAATAATCGATGCCGGACCCCACATCGGTACCTCCCCACTGCACAGTAAAGTTCGTGGTGTTCATGTACTCATTGAGCGGAAGCACCTGAGACGATGGAAGATCAAATTCGACCGTACCTTCATTTGATACATATGCGGATAGTTTGGAAATTGGCAAGATCGCGATATCATCCCAGTATATCTGTACAGGATGCATGTTCGAATGCCCGTTCTGCTTCAATTGCAGGTAAATGGTGTTATCGCCCTGGTACAGGGTCACTGGGATCTGGACATGCTGCCAATCCTCATCGCCGCCGATGCCGTCCTCCCATATCAGGATATTGTTGATGAAGATCTTCTTGAACTGGGTATCCGTATCTTCAGCGACATCGGGTGTAAAGGAATCCTTCACAAAAGCTGAAAGCACAAAGGTCCCATAATCCTCCAATCTGAATGTATTTGAAAGGGTGTGCAACTGGTCATTGAACTGTGGAAGCTGTCCTTCTGATGAAGAATTTAACGAAAAGGCACTTGATCCATATGTCCCGGCACCCTTTACGTAGGACCCGTTCACCGCACCGGTATATGATATGAAGTTCCAACTGTGGTCTTGCTCCATGTTACCATTCACGACATCCGGGACCGTCAGGTCTCCGGAACTCTTTGCCACATCCTGAAAGTATTCTACAGAGTAATTGTGTGTGATCCACAGATGTACGGTCCGGTAGGGGTTGCCACTGATATCATTGTCCTTGAAGAGGGCAAACTCCAGCTTGGACTCGCCTTTGCGCATCTGGGTAGGAGTATAGGTAATATCCTTCTGCCACTTCCCATCGTCGGGTATGGACACATTTGCCATTTGCAGTACGGTACCATCCAGCTTCATCTGTAGCAGGTAGTCCACATCCCGTTTTTCATAGTTCTCAATGCCAACAGTGACTGTGATCGGATTGCCTGGTGTTGCCACTGTGGGATAATTCTCAGCTTTGCCTTCGGGTC
>CAYRGB010000087.1:0-5587 GCA_964423715.1 uncultured Methanosarcinales archaeon
CGCTACCAATACCAACTCCTAACATTAAGAGGAAGGCATCGTAACTCTCTACCAGCAGATCGATATGATCGGCGTCCGGTAAATTGCCCCGCAGGATGTTGTGCCCGACCTCACGGCAACGGATACATCGACACCGGCCTCCCATCTGTGCCAGCCGCTCATCTGCCAGCTGCCGAATGTTGCTTTTCTTCACCCCTGCCAGGATCTGAGAGGAGGGAATATCCCGCTGTATCCGCTGCAGGCGGACCCATTTGGGAAGGAGAGACTTGACCCTGGCAAGGAGCTCCACTGCAGGTTCGTCACCGAGTGCCTCATACTCACCCCTCTTCCACATCTGATGAAGGGCTGTGCCTTCGGTGACCAGCGTAGGATATATCTTCAGGTAGTCCGGCATGAAACGCTCATCGGTGAAGAGCTTCCTGAAACCCCGCAGATCCCTGGCACTGTCCATACCGGGCAGATGGGGCATCATGTGGAATCCCACCTTCAGACCACTGTCACGCAACACCCGGTTGGCATCTACCGAATCCTGCACCGTATGCCCACGCTTCATGCGCAAGAGTACGAAATCATACACACTCTGTACACCGATCTCCACCTTGGTAGCGCCCAGCTCAAGCATACGGTCCACATGCTCGGTACCGGCCCAATCCGGTCGGGTCTCGAAGGTGATACCGGTGTTGCGCACAGTAGCCGTCTCATTGGCCTTCTGTACATCCTCAAGCGCAACATAGCTGCCAATGGAATGGACATCCTTACGCCACTCTGTCCCGTAGAAATCGTTCATTGCTTCAATGCAACGTTTTGTGAACCATTCCTGGTAATCGATGGATCGGGCTGAGATCGTGCCCCCCATGACGATCAATTCTGCCTTGTCCACGTCATGCCCGATACGCTGCAACTGGGATAGGCGCGTGTGCACTATCCGATAAGGGTCATAATCATTCTGCATCGCCCGCATTGTTGCAGGCTCACGTCCCATATAGCTCTGGGGCGACACAAACTGCGAGTTCGGCCCGCCCGGACATGGTATGCACACACCATGGGGGCAGGGGGCAGGGGATGTCATCGCAGCGATCACCGCCACCCCTGAGATCGTACGTACCGGCTTGAGACGCAGGAGATCGCGGACACGGTGCTGCTCCTCCGTGCTACCGGTCATGAGAATATCCGGATTTGTTGGCAATGTCGAAAGATGATAGCGTTTACTGACAGTCTTCTTTGCCCTGGACAGCTGCTGTTTATCAGATATCGTACCCTTAAGTACCATATCCAATAATTCCCTGCAGGCGCTCCCGAAATTCTCATCGTTATTTGCAGTCATTTATAGAATAAATTTAGAACTGGTAGTTTATCATTAACCGTTACGCCATCTCTGTGACCAATGCCTCAAGATGGATCCTGTCGTTCGCCGCATCCTTCATATGATAATCTGCATCTGCAAGTTTCAGCACAAGACGGGCGATCTCCTCGTCCGAACCATTGGATCGCGTTATCACATCATACAGATACCTGATCACCTCACTACCCGACATGCCATCCCGTATCAGCAATCTGTCGATCGTTTTCCTGGACTCCGTCAGATCGTGTTTTGTTGCAGATTCATATAGCATTGATATACCCTCTGGCACTTCGGCCAGGGATGCCTCATAAATGATCTCAGCCGTAAGTTCGCTATCCGGGTACTGAAGGGACGCATACTGCATCGTCAATATCGCATCCCCCACATTGCCACGGGAATGATAGACAAGGGCATCCAGAGCATCATCTGACACTGCGATCCCCTCCTGCTCTGCTACACGACGCAGATGAGGTTTTAGCTCCTCGCAAGCCACATATGTGAAGAACAACTGCAAACCTCTTGACCGAAGAGGTGCTATCAATTTCGAGAGCTGTGTTGTAGACAGGATGAAACGACATGTCCTGGTGTACCGTTCCATGATACGGCGCAGAGCGTGCTGAGCACTTGTATTTAGGGATTCCGCATTATCGATGAAGATCAGTTTATAGTCCGCATCGATGGAACCCATGCTTGCATATTCATTCACAAGTTCCTTGAATATGGATATAACACTGGTATGTATCTTCTTTGGGTCATCGGTACCCAGGAAATGGATAAAACGCTTATCCCGTACAAGATAGCTCTTGCCCTGATCAAAGAAATCCGAAGCATTGAAGTATGTGAGATTACGCTCATACCCCTCGCCGTACAGCTCATAGGCAAGCGCAAAGACCGTGGACGATTTGCCCGAGTTCCTGGGACCATGGAGCACAAGATGGGGTAGATTATTGGCATGCACCAACTGTATGATAGTACTGACAGAACCGTCGTTACCCAGTATATCATCAAGCCTCTCAGGCCGGTATTTCACTGTCCACAGGTCATTCATCCAACATACCTCATATTAGATATCTTACTCTGAGCGATCAAGCACTTCCTTTACCACCTTTCCGTACACCGGCCTGGCGATCAGGACTCCTATCGCAACACCCACGATCGTAGTGATGGCAAAGCCTTTCAGGGCACCGAATCCCATTATCACCAGCGGGGACATGGCAATCGTCGTTGTTGCCGCTGCAGCGAATATAATACCAAAGGCTTTTGCAATGCGTGCAAGATACACCTTTGTCGGCGGAAGCTTGCCCTCATACAGCACCTCATCCGTGATGATCACAAGATGATCGATACCCGTTCCGATGGCTGCAATGATACCCGCAATGCTTGCCAGGTCAAGCTGCCATCCAATACTTGCAGCAAATCCCAGGATCATGATGACCTCACTGATGGACGTACCCACCATGGGGAGCAGGATCTCCTTCTTATGATATCGTATGAATACCACAAATGCAACTGCCAGCAGTGCCAGCAGACCAGCCAGGACGGATTGGATCTTGAACTGACTGCCCAGCGATGCATCCACCTGACCCGATCCCATTAGCTCCACATTCACGGGAAGAGCACCGGCACGAAGGTGGATATGCAATTGTTCCGCCTTTGCCTTGCTATCCTCATCAGAACCGGTGGACGATTCCCATCCATAGATCGGGACATCCTTGATCTTGGCAGCCGCCGAGTAACTCAACGGTGCACCGTACACCTCATTCTTGTCGAGATACATGTACAACCAGTGGGAATCCGGATTCTCCGTGGCCCCAGATTCAATCGCGGCCTTCTGCAGTGCCAGGGCACCCTTCTCACTCAATCGGAAAGGCGTGTACCACTGTTCATCGTGGTAACCGGGAACCCCCACACTCTCGATGTCATCACCATAGAGCACATGCATGGTATCATTGCCCTCGATCTGCATGCGTATCTCGAACTTACCGGGTTTTTGTGCGATCTCCTTTGCGGTCGCCAGGTCGATCCCGGCAAAATCAATGAGTATGTAGTCCTCACCCACTGTACGCACAGGAATGTCTTTGAGGCCCAATGCATTCAGTTTGTTACTGAGGACCTCCTTGGTCTCGTCCCGGGTCTCGGTCCTCACACCTTCACGATATATCGCATCCCCATTGGCATCCATGAGGATATGTCCATCCACAGCAGCCATGAGTTCCTCCAGCTCAGCCTCGGATACGGAGGTCCTGATCTCATATTCAATACCATCGGCAGTGGAGAATGGTACCACTTCGGTCTCAAGTGAATCCGAGAGATAGGATATGATCAACGTCTGTTCACTGGTATACAGTATGACCTCAGACAAATTCCCATTCCTCTCGATGGTACTCTCTCCGAGAGCAAGACGATCCATCTGCAACGTTGTCACATACCCTTCAGTGGTGAACACAATAGTATCGCCTGCCGTGGCATGTGTGTCCCCTGTGGGACCCTTTACCGTAGTTATCTCCACCGGCGAACCGATCACTGATTCTGCCAATACCTTGGTCATTGCGCCGGGATCACCTTCCACCTGGGCCACAGCACCCTGCAACCTAACCTGGATCCAGGAACCACCCTCAAGGTCAAGACCATAGTTCAGGTTCGAGGTTAGTCCCTCATCCGTTGCATACCATGGATGTATGGCTACAAGGGACAGGAGCAATGCAATAATAAAGATACGTACACGAGTATCCTTTAACAGACCTTTTTTAACCTTATCCTCACTCATGCTTTCACAACCGTGGGGTTCTTCTCCACATACCATCGAAGGATACCGGTGTTAAGCAACCAGGTATTCATAAGATCCGCCACCAGTCCGAATATGAGCACTATAGAAATATCGGAGAGGAGATTTATCTGCGAGACTGACGAAGTTAGCAGATAGGAATATGTGGATACAACATACATTACCACAAGTGCCGCCAGTGTTGTAGTGGTCATTGTCAGACCGGTATGCATGGCATTAGAGATCTTCTCGTTGGTCGTGCCTCTGCGTTTGAGGACACGGTTTGTCAGCAGGATATCACTGTCCACAGAATAACCGATCAGCATCAACAACGCCGCCACCGTGCCCAGAGACAGTTCAACACCAACGATATTCATGAACGCTGCTGCTATGATGATATCCGAAAATGCCGAGGCCACGACAGCAAAAGAGGGAACAACTGTCTTGAATATAAGGAACACCACCAATGCCATACCAATAAATGATAGCACTACAGCCTTTAAGGCCTGCAACTGCAGGTCCTTTCCATACACAGCACCAACCTGTTTGATCTCCACACTGGAATATGTGGATATAACATCTGCTTCCAGTTGCATCTGCACATCATTGTCCATGGGACCAAATTGCATGATGACCCTCTCCCCGGCCCTTCGTACATCCACGATAGGATAATCAGAATATGTTTGTTCAAGGAACTTTACAGGATCCTGGCTCTGCATCGCTATCATCGTTCCGCCATTGAACTCCATCCCCAGCTTGACCGGAGCGCCGCTTGTTGAAAACATGATTACCAGTATCAGGAGGGAAAGGGCGAACACTGCAGCTGGAATAGACACCAACTGCTTGTTATCGTGTTCTCTTATAAATGATCCTAAACGCTCTGTTAAAACAGTCATCATATTAATTATACTCCACTAATTTTAGAATCTCTATCGATCGCCCAAATATGCATATTGTCACACCATACACTGGAACTTATATATACTACTTACTATGCATTTATTGGGTATGATAGAAAGACCATCCATAGATAAGTATTTTCTGGAGATAGCATCAGTCGTTGCTAAACGGTCCACCTGCCTCAGAAATCATGTTGGGGCCGTGATCGTTCGCGACAAACGAATCCTTACCACTGGATACAACGGTGCACCCAGCAACATGGAACACTGTCTGGACATTGGCTGCATTCGACAGAAGAACAACATTGCATCCGGTACCCACCATGAGAAATGTCGAGCGGTACATGCCGAACAGAACGCGATCATACAGGCCGCACTTCATGGTGTGAGCATCGAAGGAGCCACACTATACTGCACCCACCAGCCCTGTATCCTCTGTGCGAAGATGATGATCAATTCGAAGATCGAGCGTGTTGTGTACTCCATACCATACCCCGATACCGATGCCCTGGAATTCTTTGCCGAAGCTGGCGTCGTTATTGAGAACATTCCCCAATCAAAGCTTCGTGAGACATCGTAAGC
>CAYRGB010000088.1:0-5583 GCA_964423715.1 uncultured Methanosarcinales archaeon
CCATCTACAACAACGAAATTTTCCATTCCTTGATATGTACCAAGGTCTGAAAGTTTTACATCAACCTTACACACTTGGTTCATTGTCATGTCAAACCGGAGTGTGAATGGTTCTCCAATTTTCAAAACGGGTTTTGGGGTTGATGTACCCGGGTATAGTTCATCATCACAATAAACATCTATCTTGCCATACTGGCTTTCTGCAGTGGCAATAATTGGCAATGCCAATAATAAAATAATCAATGCAATCACTGTTAACCTGGATCTCATGTTTGACTCTCCCATTCACTTAACAAATCATCATAACCTGTTGAATCTTCTGTTCTGCCACCTATTTTATCTCCAACACCCTTTGGACCCGGACCTACGATTGTGGCAGCATATCCACCAAACCTGAAAGATATAGGTGTGTTATAGCCTAACTTCAAATCATAACCATTCTCATTTTTTTTGAATGGATGATACACACCTTCATCTTCCCGCACATACTCCTGTCCCACATGCCCGAACCACGGCACCACCATACACTGATTGTCATTATCCACGACCCGGAAACCATTGGTACTTCCCGATCACATCATACGTCCACACGTTGACCGTGAACGCCCAGTGCGGCGGCAGTACCGGGAATCCACATGGCACATATTTCATTGTCCGCTGCAACCGTTTCTCCACACGATCCGCGACCTCCCCGGTCAATTGGTCAGAGGCCTGGTCCATCATATCCTGCAACTCCGCATTAACCGCATCGAACCCGGCATCGATAACCGCACTGTTATCAATGATCACCACGCTGATCCCTTCTGCCACACCGATCCTGACATCGGTATCTACGCGATGCAGCACAGCTTCCATCTCATTGCCAACCAGCGCAGGATTACCGGCTCGGATCCGGGATCACAGTCGACTGGCGATCTCACCAGACAGCGTGTCATCTGTGGATCGATCGATGATCGCATCGTTCGTCAGGGAGTTCAGGTATCCTGATGTGATGGCAGTCACATTATTTGAATCGATCCATCCGGCAACCACCGGATCTGCTGCCACCTGCTGTGCTATCTCTGTGGGAATATGGGTACGCATCTGGCTGCTGTATGTCGTGGTCAGACCAGTGATATTCGAATTCAGAGCCGTTGTGTCGAACGATGCCTGTTCACTCAGGTTCTGTTCAAGTGACGCCACCTCAGTGTTCAGATCAGCGATACTCTGGCTGACCATCTGTGAGGTAGCGGTCTTCACCGGAGCGCTGCTGCTCTTCAGCAGTTCCGCGATATCGTCCGCAATACCGGTGGTGAACACGCAGGTGTTCCTGACGCCAAGGGGGTAGATGGTCTTACCCGTGATCTCGTCGGTCCAGTGGTATTGGCCCTGCAGATCGAAAGCCGGATCATGGTACAGGTAATCCGGATACTGGTCCACCACGATGGTCATGTTCTCGGTCCAGTTGTACTTGCTCTCGGGCATGCCGGTTACCTCCATGGTGCCGATGATACCCATCTCTGTTCCCAAGGCCGTGCCGGCCGTTTTGATGGCAGGATTGTTGAACAGGGACAGTGACCCTGAGCTGGCGCTGGTCGAATTCCCAAGATCGATGCCGGGGATATCGATACCACTGTCCCTGAGACGGGCGAGCAGGTATGAGTCCAGGTCACGGTCTAGGGCCTGGTTCTTTGCCTTGATCACATCGATCAGTTTCAGGTATGCCTCGTTTCTCGCAGTGTACCGGACGGCATCACTGCTGGTGTACAGGTCGGTGCCGTTTAGGTAGTGGGAGCGGGTGACATAGTTTTCAGTGTAGGAATCAAGATCAGTGGCCAGATCCAAGGCGGCATTGTAACGCATGTGGGTCGGGTCCTGGCCCAGGTGGTCCAGCATCGAGACGTTAATCTGGTGACCATCCGCCTCGATGTCATCCAGCATGGCCAGCACCTCGTCGGCAGCCACGCGGTGGACCCAGTCCGGAACATCGCACTGGACCGTATGTTGCGGCAGGTAATAGTTATCCGGATACAACCAGTAGCGGCTCTCGATCTGGTAGATGTTTACATGCTGGTCCGCATATTTATCCGCCGCATCCGAGCAGCAGGGATCCAGCAGGTCCGTGGAGTTCACGTTCACGGTGGTCTCGTGGTACTCGCGCTGGATTGTATCTGTATAGGTGTCCAATCCAGAATACCCGCCTGTGGGCGGGCGCTGTTGATAGATAATCACCAGTTCCTCGCTTTCGATCTCGGTATGGGTGGTGGACTCCGCGTCCGTCCGGCTGCTCGAAGTCGAATCCGAACCGCTGCTCGATCCAGAGTGATACTTGTAGATCGGCCCCGTCTCATTTACGGGATCCGTATATCCTTCAAAGGTCCTCCACTTGTATGTGTAGGAATACGAATATTGAATGGACCACTGGGTCTTGATCTTGTAATTGATGTCATACCGCACGCGCCAGTCGAACCGGTGGTCCTCCTGATCGAGATAACCATCCGTGCGAAGCACGGATGTGGTCGTATCATTGCCATTATGCTGACAGGTGGGTGTGACCTGCACTCCGGTGATCTGGGACGAGTCCAGTGAGACCGTGGCACTGGAGACCGACCAGCTGGTGACCGAACCCCGAGGGGGATTGATGGACGGGGATAGCGATACTGAGTACGAACTCGATGTACCATCGCTCCACAAATACGGCGATACCAAGGCACCGGTATGCATGCCGGATGCGATGTACGAACCCCTCCAGGAAACGCTGTGTCTGCTGTGGGACACCGGACCCTTGCCGACTGATAGGCTGCTGCTACCGGTTGTCACCTGGTCGAACCCATCCCGCATGATCTGGGCCCGCACATCGGCCTGGTATATCTGGCTGCTGATATCATGGATAAGGTCTGGCTGGGACGTGGACCATACAGGGTCGTTGAACACCCAGCCATCGGTAACATCAGGGATGTAATCCGATGCTGCGACCGAGATGCTGGATACCTCGTCCATCTTCTCCAGGGTTGTACCGCTGCTCAGCATGGAGTCACTGATCCCTTTGTTAATATTGATACAAAACGAGCCGTTGTTGGCCAGTTCAGTGTAGGTGTCGCTGATGTTCGCTGACGTATTGATCTCGAAGGATCCACGATCACTATGGATATCTTGATAGAGTACCTTGCCATTATAGTAGGTCGTATACATCAGGGACCAGGGGTCCACCGAATCGAATGCCCTTTTCTGGGCGTAGAGGGTCCCTGCGTTGACCGCACTGGCAAGAGAGGGATCCGTGATGATGTTCAGTGGTCCTGATGCATAATGCTGCCAGGGGCCGTAGATGAAGGAGCGGATGTTGGTGGCGCCCAGGACGATATTGCTGGTTTGGGGGCCTTTGAGGGAAGTCTCGTATTCGCGGGTGAGTTCTTCAAGGAGCGGTTCCCGGGATGTGATCATGGTGGAGACGTCCATGACACCGTTGATCATTTCGTTCGTCCCAAGGTTGACCAGGGTATAGTTGAGGTCCCTGATGGTGAACACATCGTATATCTGGTAGCTGCTGTTGGTTGACTTGAGCTGGCGCTCAAGGGTGCCGTTCACATGATCAATGGTAATCTGGGACGGCGTGATATCCGGTTCAATATTGATCGCATAGTCTCCAAATCGGTGATCATTGTACTGGTAGTTCTGGCTGATGAGTTCGTTGAAACGAGTGGCAGTGATGTCCTTGACAGGATCCATGCCTATCGAATACCAGTTTGAGGCTTTCAGTTCGCCACCGCATTCAAGTTCGATGGAACCAAAGCCGGTCGTAGTGGTCTGTGGGATCATAATGACTTCCTCGAAACTGATATTACTCCAGCTGCTCACTGCTGCACCATAGTTGATCGATGTGATCGTATCGCTGGAGGGGTCCTTTACGATCAGGACAATATCCCTGTCCTTCCAGAGGGATGATATCATGTACCACACATCCGCCGGCAGTTGGATGGATACCTGTAACGTGTCCATGGTCTCTAGTTTCTGTGTGCGTGCGGTTACGATGAAATCGTCGATGGATCTTTCCCCGGCCGATGTGTTCACCGGCTGGATGATCGGGTGCTGTCCCTGCCATTGCAGGGCCTCCATGCCGGCGTAGTTCAAACAGCGTGACAGGTCAGCGGATGCGAACTGTACGGTTATGCAGGCAGGATCGCTCTTCTCGGTATTGTAGATGATCTGGGCGATCTCATAGTCCATCTGCATGAAGTACACCGACATGAAGGTGGCACCCAGTACCACGAATATCCCGATCACGGCGAAGGGAACGTAGCCCCGGCTATCATGCAGTAATCGTTTCATGTTCTCAGCTAATACCGACATGTTCGAGTGTCCACCTTCCACGTAACATCAAAAGCGATTTTACAAGTGATAGAATGTATTTAGCTTTTATGCTCTGTATGGGTGGATAGATGGAGAGTCTGTAAGTATTGATGTTCTCTTTCCCGGCGCAAAGTTAATATATATCATTCCGGACTACTGAGCATACATGATCTATCCTCCAGTACATGCACCGGATCGATCAGGGGTGAGCATCAATGGCAACCGTTAAAGACCTCAGGTGGAAGCAGGATATGCGAGTATCCGAACTCGTTGATTCCTATGAATATATTGGCTACCAGAGTGTTGAGTTGCAGCGGGCCTCCGATGTGATCGTGAAGATGAAAAAAGATTCAGCAAAGGTCTTTTTGACATTTACATCGAACATGATCACTTCAGGCCTCAGGGGTTTTTTTGCCCAGCTTATCGAACTGGGTGTTGCTGATATAATCGTGACCACTGTTGGAGGTCTTGAGGAAGACATCATGACAGCCACCGGGGAGGCCTTCCAGATCGGGTCTTTCCAGACCGATGATGTGGAACTGCATGAGCAGGGCATCAACCGTATTGGAAATATCCTGGTCAAGAATGAGAGTTATATGAACTTTGAAAACCTCATAGCCGATATCCTCAATCATCTATATGAAAAACAAAAACGCTGGGCAGTATCGGACATGCTCATGGAGATCGGATCATTACTGAACGACCCCCAGTCCGTTCTTTACCAGGCAGCAAAGAACAATGTTCCGGTGTTCTGTCCTGCCATCACCGATGGTGCTTTTGGTTTCCATCTGTACCTGTTCCAACAGAAGCATCCGGATTTCGTTGTCGATGTTGTCAGAGATTTTGGGAACATTCTCTTCGCAACCAGCTTTGACGACAGGAAAGGCGTCATTGCCCTAGGAGGATCCATTTCCAAGCACCATGCGATCCTGAGCACCCTTCTCAACGGTGGTGCCGAGTATGCCGTGTATATGACGACCGCGCACCGCACATCCGGCAGCATGTCGGGGGCGAATACCAATGAAGCCAAATCATGGGGAAAGGTGAAGGACGATAGCGATGTCGCTACTGTCATCGGCGATGTCAGTATCAATTTCCCGCTTGCTATGATACGTGCCCTGGACGAATTGGCAGAAGATGGATTGCTGAGAACAACTGCAGAAGAGTAAAGGTCATGCGAGGATCACTATGAGCGACCAGTCCCCCCGGTTCACATTATCATGTGACCAGTCTCCCCGGTTCACATTATCATGTGACC
>CAYRGB010000089.1:0-5549 GCA_964423715.1 uncultured Methanosarcinales archaeon
CAATCTGGATTCGTTCAAGGGTGTTAAGCGAATGATGTCAAAGCACATGACCCCTGAACCACTGGAGAAAGGGATACTCCGGGCCAAGCATGATATTTTTACATTCAAGGACGGAACCGTGCGCTATGACATGTCCGATCTCCCATTAACACACATCAGGCCGTGTGAACTTGGTGTTCCTGCCAGCAAACTACGTGAACTTGGCTACGCCGTTGACATACACGATAAGCCGTTGATCGATGATGGACAGGTACTCTGCTTGAAGGTGCAGGATATCGTAGTCTCGTATGATGCGGCTGAATATATCCTTCGCATTAGCCACTACATCGATGATCTGCTTGTCAAATACTATAAGCTCGAACCTTACTACAATGCTGAGACCATCGATGATCTTGTTGGTACGCTGATGATCGGGCTCGCCCCACACACATCAGCAGGTGTCCTGGGACGACTGATCGGTTTTACAAAAGCAGCGGTGGGATATGCACATCCGTTCTTCCATGCGGCAAAACGTCGTAATTGTGATGGGGACGAGGACTGCGTCATGCTTCTTATGGATGGTATGCTCAATTTCTCACACGAATACCTTCCTGATAGGAGAGGTGGTAAGATGGATGCACCTCTTGTGCTGACCACACGTATAGATCCGCGGGAGGTGGACAAGGAGGCTCATAATATTGATGTGTGTGCATCCTATCCTCTTGAGTTCTACGAAGCGACACAGACGTTCACCAACCCCAAGGAACTGGAAGATATTATGGACCTTGTCAGCGGCCGTCTCGGTACGCCCGAACAGTATGATGGGTTCATGTTCACACACGATACGTCGGATATCGCGGCAGGACCCCCTAAAAGTGCCTACAAAACCCTTGGAAGCATGGTTGAGAAGATCGAGGCCCAGCTCTCACTTGGCACAAAGATACGTGCTGTCGATGTGGCTGATGTAGCAGAACGTGTCCTGACCTACCATTTCCTTCCGGATATGTACGGTAACCTTAGGGCATTCTCCAGGCAGAGTACACGATGCATTAAGTGTGGGGCCAAGTTCAGGCGTCCTCCTCTTACGGGCAGCTGTCCGAAATGTAATGGGCGTGTGATACTCACGGTCCATGAAGGTGCTGTGAAGAAGTACCTGGAAGTCTCAATGAAGATCGCCGAGGAATATAATGTGTCAGATTATACGAAACAGCGGATAGAACTGATCGGATATGACATCAAGTCCCTCTTTGAGAATGACCGGTCCAGGCAGATGGGACTCTCTGATTTCATGTAATAGGCATACCGATGGCATTGATATGTTGTATCAGTTCGGTGAATTGCTCGATCTCAAGATCAAGTACTGCATCCTTTGTTATGCCGATCGACATTTCACCGTCGTAGGTCAGCTGATCGGGCCCCCGGCGAACAAGTCTGTCAACACCGTCACGGCTCAGTGCAGCTTTTGCCTCAGGATCATGGACGAACGCCCGTCCTGGTATGATCACTGTTTCTTTGACATAGGACAGGTCCAGTGATCGGAGATCGTCGATGGTGATCAGGCACCCGATGTCCTTGTCAACAGATACCACATTAACACTGCCTCCAAGCCAGTTGAAGATATCCTGCAGGCGAGATGCTGCGGACCTGCTTGTTATGATGGTGGCCTCTTTTGTTATTTTAGGTAAGGAGGAGAGAGCTGTTTCATCCTTTCGGATAGCGAATGGTGATCCAATAAGCGGGTCCTCCAGGGGAGTACCTGTGATACGCATGCTGTGCGTGGCAGCAGCCTGCTGCACAATACTGGTGAACTTTTCGATCGTGTGCGTGGTGATACCTTCGATCACAGGGGCGTTCTCAAGAATAAGTCCTTCGCTGCGGGAATTGGCAAACCGCATGAGGATGGTACCCGCGGCACCCATCTCTTCAAGATCTGATAGGGTACGCTCCAATATTTCACTGTCATTGACTCCGGGTATGACCACGATTGCTGCATATACTTCACAATGAGCACAGAAGTCACTGAGGACCTGGAGCGATGCTTCGGGTTCCGGGTCGCCCATGTACTCGCTACGCAACATGGCATCGGTCGCGAATACGGTAAATGATACCTCGGTCACGCCGTGCTCAATGAAGAAACGGGCATCATCAGCTGCAGTGAAACCCTTGCCACTGGTGTATCCCAAATGGATCGGCCGTCCGAACTGGGACAGGGACTGTACCAGGTCCTTAAGCTCGGGATAACAGCTTATGTCGCCTCCACCGCTGATCGTAAACTTGTCCACGTCGCCTGATCTGAAATGGAGGGTCTGTGATACCTGCTGCATCACCATCTGCGCAGGTTTAAATCCGGAATATGACTCCTTTACACCTCTGGTGCAGTAATCACATCCTTTTGTGAATGGAAAGCAGTACTTACACCCAAAAGGAGGTACGTCCTTCACTTTCTTAAAATAACAGTATCTACAAAAACCCCGACAGTCAATGCCTGGACTTCCTCCGACGTCTGCAACGATCTCCATGGTTATGGGAATACAACAATAAGTGGTACTAAACCTTTGTGGTAATGGTCAAACAAGAGCTTAATTCTGGTAGATCCCGCATATCTGGTATCCTCCGGTGGAACATATTCACAGTAAATAAGCAAAAGGTTTAATAGCACACAACCAATTGCATGTGTGCTAAGCTAGAAGAAAAACCGACTGGGGATTGGCCACAGTTATGTGTATACCATACACATATGCACTCTCTTCAACATAGGGTTTTTCTTATAAACAAATTCAGGAGGAAAATACGTGTCTGACAAACTAGACATCTACAATGACAGAGGTAAGTTGTTAGAGAGTGGCGTTGACATAAAGGAGCTTGCTCCAACAAAGAACGCAGCTATTGGACGTATCATCAGGGATACAAAGAGGACCGTGGCAATTAACCTTGCAGGTATTGAGAAAGGACTTGCTACAGGTAAATTCGGAGGTAAAGGACGCCAGATCCTGGGCCGTGGTCTTGAATATGACATTGTTGCCAACGCAGGCGCCATCGCAGATTCTGTCACGGATCTTGTGAAGGTCGATGACGATGACGACACACATATCAAAGTAATCGGTGGCGGAAAGCAGCTGCTTGTGCAGGTCCCTACCGCACGAACAAACGCAGGTGCAGACTTCGTATCCGCAAGTACCGTCGGTGGAGCAGCAGTCGTCCAGACGATCATTGATATGTTCAACACTGACATGTTCGATGCACCGACCGTAAAAGGTGCTGTCTGGGGAGCATACCCACAGACAATGAACATGGCAGGCGGTAACGTAGCATCCATCCTCAGTATACCACAGCAGAACGAAGGTCTGGGATATTCCCTGAGGAACATCATGACAAACCACATCGCAGCTATCACACATAAGAAAGCAATGAACGCAGCTGCACTGTCCTCTATCTATGAGCAGACTGGTATGTACGAGATGGGTAATGCAGTAGGCCTCTTCGAGAGGCATCAGCTTCTTGGTTTCGGACTACAGGGCCTCAACGGGAACAACTTGGTCTATGAAATGGTGAAAGAAAACGGTAAGACAGGTACCATTGGTACCGTGGTATTATCAACTGTTGAGAAAGCTATTGAGGACGGTATCATCGAGGTCGACCACACCGCACCATCCGGATACAACTTCTACAAGGCAAACGACGTTTCCATGTGGAACGCATACGCCGCCGCCGGTCAGCTGGCAGCAACTATGGTTAACTGTGGTGCCGGCAGGGCAGCACAGAACGTATCTTCAACCATCCTGTACTTCAATGATATCATCGAAAAGGAAACAGGTCTGCCTGGCTGTGACATGGGACGTGCCCAGGGTACAGCAGTTGGATTCTCCTTCTTCAGCCACTCCATCTATGGTGGCGGTGGACCAGGGGTCTTCAACGGTAACCATATTGTGACCAGACACTCCAGAGGATTCGCAATTCCATGCGTATCTGCAGCAGTGGCACTCGATGCAGGCACTCAGATGTTTTCCATCGAGAAGACATCTGGCCTTATCGGCGATGTGTTTGGATCGATCAAAGAGTTCAGAGAACCGATCGATGCAATTGCAGAGAACCTCTAAGGATTGAATATCAGATCATCTTGAAGGTATTACAGAATGACAAATTCTGCTTCAGATACAGAACAGCCAGTACAAATAGAGATATTCCCACAGAGATTTCTCAAACCTGAAAGTGCACAGAAGCTCCTCAACGAGCTGAGTGCTATCGACGGGATTATGAGAGCCTTTGTACATGGTCCACGTTTACCAGCAGCGGTTCCATTTGGTCCTGCAAAAGGAGAGGTCGTTGATCACAAGTTCAGGGACCACATCAATGTTGCAGATGAGGATATGGAACTTACTGTCCTCGTCGGTCGTATTCGATTGGAACTGGCCAATGAAGAGGTCAAACAGAAGGTACAGGAAATATGCGAGCGAGTAATTCCCTGTGAATTCGACCTCAAAGAAGGCCTGTTCTTGCAAACGAAACAGACCGTTTCGGATTATGCAAAGCGAGGGGCTGGCGCAGACCCACGAATGCTTGGTCTCTATGATCCAAAAGGAAAGGTCTGTGACCGCGTATGCCTCCTAAGATCAACGGAATGATATCAATGTTTGACCGGGAAACACAGGTTGTAGATTGCAGGCAAGGCATGGGGCTTGGGAGAGGCGGAGGTCTCGCACAGAGAGGCACTCTTTCCGAGACCGGCAGGCCTGATGTCATAGCAGTCGCGATGAGTCCGGGTCGAAGACATATCACCAAACCGATATGTGAACTGACATACGGTATGCGTCGAGAGGAGATACAGGTTAGTGTACTTGTCCTGAATTCCGGATCCGGAATTCCGGATGCGGCAATGAAATCAGGATCATTCGGGATTACCCCGGAGGAGATAGCACAGATCTCAAGGCATAAACTGGCTGTGATACATGTGGGAAATATACGAGACCATGTGGTCAAGAAGGTAAGGGGAATCTTGAAAGAAGCAGAAATACCGGCGATCGTGGTGTGCCAGACATCCGTAGATTTCGAGGATCTTGCACGTGCCGGTGTAATGACAAGGCTTGTAAGGCCAAAAGATGACGAGATTCAAACTAAAGGGAAAATAATGGAAATTGTGACAGGAGTAACACGAGGGGAAACTTGTCCAAGAGATAAGTTGAACGAACTTGTGAGATCCGTAAAAACCACAATGAGATCAATAGATATCAACAAAGGAGTGTAATTACATGACATATGAAGCACAATATTATCCAGGTGCAACATCTGTTGCAGAAAACAGAAGGAAGCACATGTCTGGCAATGTCGAGAAGCTCAGGGAGATCTCTGATGACGATCTGACATTAGTACTCGGACACCGTGCGCCAGGTAGTGACTACCCAAGCACACACCCACCACTTGCTGAAATGGGCGAACCAGAATGTTCTATGAGAGAGATCGTGGAACCAACCCCTGGTGCCAAAGCTGGTGACAGGATACGATACGTACAGTTCGTTGACTCAATGTACAACGCACCGGCAACACCATATTTCAGGTCATACAACGCAGCCATC
>CAYRGB010000090.1:0-5526 GCA_964423715.1 uncultured Methanosarcinales archaeon
GACAGTGACGAATACGTCCACAGGATCGGCAGGACGGCACGGGCAGGCAAGAAGGGCAAGGTCATCAACATCCTGACGCGGAAGGATGCTGGGAACTTCTCCAGGATCATACAACAGCACACGGAGTTCGATATCCAGAAGGAACTGGTGCCTGAAATAGAACAGGCAGCTGTCAAGGATACGAGCAAGCACAAAGAGAAAAGAAAAAAGAAAGGTATGAGCAAAAAAGGGAAGAAATTACAGGATTACAAAACTCACTGAACATGATCAAATATTACTGTACATAGTGATCATTGGTATCATCCTGACCAATGGATGTACTCAGCCGCAGAAGGATCCCGATCAGGGGAGCCGATCCGTGATCGATGATGTTACCCGGGTAATGAACTCAGCATTCACGGACTGCCGGACAGTGTTAAACTTGTTGGGAAGTATTGAATAAAACCTCTATTTCCCAGCCTTTCAGCCAAACAAAAAAAACAAGAAAATAAAAAAAAAGATGATGCTCGCGGTGCGCGAGCATCGATGTGAAGGCTTTAACCAAAGAGTGCTCCAAGACCGGCCATGCCGCTCTCTTCTTCTGCTTCTTTCTCCTCTTCCTCTGCTGCTGCTTCCTCAGCCTCTGCGACCGGGGCCTCTGCTGCTGCAGGCGCTGCGGCTGGTGCTGCGAATGCAGCTGTTGCCATTGCTTCCTCGATGTCTACATCCTCGAGAGCTGCAACAAGTGCCTTTGCACGCGCGTCGTTAACTTCGGTACCTGCTGCAGTAAGTACTGCAGAAACTGCATCTTCTGTAATGTCTTTTCCAGCTTTATGTAGTAACAGTGCTGCGTATATATATTCCATTATAAATCACCATTTTATTAATATAAATTTCAATTATCGATCATCCAAAGAGTGCACCGAGACCAGCCATGCCGCTCTCTTCGTCCTTCTCTTCTTCTTTCTCTTCCTCCACAGGCACCTCTGCCTGCTCTGGCTCTGCCACTACAACTGTCTCAGCTGCTGCACCAAGAACAGATCGTAGTTCATCGTCAATAGCATCCCCATCGTTGCCGGAAGCAACTGAAGCAAGGGACATCATCTGTGAATGTGCCCTGGAAATGAGTGTATCCATTAATTCGGGTTCAAGCACAGCTGCATTGACACCAACATTCCTTGACTCAGATACAGCCTTTGATATCAATGTGCTGATCGTCATGCTCGTTGGATATGCCGCATTCACTGAAAGGTTGAATGCCTGCTGTGTTGCACTTACAATGTTGGAGAAGTATTCAGTCTCATCGATCGCCAGTACGTCAGGAGTGAATATTGATCCATCCTCGACCACTGCTCTCAGGTCAAGACCTACCTCCACCGGGAGGATCCCAAGTCTTGAAAGCATGGAAGCGAGTTTCTGGGAAACTACTGATCCTTCCTCTGCGACCACCTTGTCCTCACGTATGACAACCTTACCACCGTCGATGGCTGCAGGGATACCTGCTACCTGGAGATCCCCAAGGATTGGACCCGGCGGGAAGCTTGTTGGTCCTTTCTTTACCTCAATATCCGTGGGTGCAACAGACCCGGCCTTTATTGGGGAGGGGGTCTTGCTCTGCTCAAGCAACTTGTACAGCTTGAAAGGATTCTTATCGGTAAAGATCAGTGCGCACTGCGCCTCAAGGAAGTCGATCATCGTACTGGCATCTTCGCCAGCATCCTCCAGTGCCCTTTTTACAAGAGTGCTCCTGGATACTTTCAGGACAGCCAGATCCTTGAGTTCACGCCTCATCATCTGAAGCTGCTTTGCCGGAATGCCTCCAACTCCCACAACACCAAACAATGGATATGAACTTACGAGATCTTTGATATCCTCTATTTCCTGTTTCTTCCACGCAGGAATGTGTTCGCTGTGGTGAACTTCTTCCATCATATCACCCTCACGGATATACCCATCGTGGTCGTAACATAGATCGATTTGAGATTGTGTTTGCCTTTCTCAAGTGAGTGTTCGACCCTCTCGACAATCGTTTCGATGTTCTCTGCCACCTTGTCGGAATCCATATCCTTTCGCCCAACAGCCACATGGAATGTAAGCTTGTCCTTGGAACGGATACGTATAGAGTTCCTGGAACTGTTTATCAGATCGGCAACATTCTTACCGGGCGTTAGTGGGACCGGCATCTTACCTCTGGGACCAAGTATCGCACCCAATGTCTTACCTATTAGAGGCATGTACTGAACTTCCGCAATGAAGAAATCGCACTCGTTCGCAAGACTTCTCGCCCTGCTCTTATCCTCAGCAAGCTCCTGAATATCCTCTTCCGCAAAAACATAGTCACAACCGGCATTCTTTGCCTGAAGTCCAACATCACCCTTTGCAAAAACAGTGATCTTGAGATCCTTCCCAAGTCCATTGGGAAGGAGGATCTCCTCATCCACACGGTTTTTGGGTTGACTCATATCAAGGTTCTTTAAGTTAATTGCCAAATCTACGCTCTCTGAAAATTTTCTCTGCGGAGATTCGTCAAATAATTGTTTGACCGCATTTACTATATTTGGTTCTACCATTCTACTCCTCCCGTAGTGATCATATCGGCAGGGATAGTCCCTGCCTTTGACCAATGTACAAAAACATCATTGGTCGGGCGACCTGATCGGCCTACTACGGACAGTGATCATTATCTGTTCACGGGCTCAAACATAATTGAGCAATTGTCCTTAAACTTAACGGTTAAATGGAATAATCTACAGATTTTAAGATTGTATTGGTACCTGATCACCAGGCCTCTGCGGCAAGTGCATCATCGAAATTACCCTCATCGATAGCCTTCTGGCAATCCCTGGCATCCATGCCTTCCGCCGTAACACCCATAGGCACACAGGAACCGAGCACCTCTTTCACCGCACATTTGAGTGAATAAGAGAGGAGATTATCCTTTTTCATGCGGGCAACCTTTGCTGCCTGAGGGATAGTAATATCCCCTACAACCTGTGTACCAGCTTCTCCAGCACCTTTTTCAATACCAAGCTCCTGTAGGATCAACGCTGATGTTGGGGGGGTTCCCACTTCGATCTCAACATTCTTGTCGTCGTCCACAATGATCTTTACTGGAACCTGCATCCCATTGTAATCTTTTGTTATTTCATTGATACGGTCAACAACATCTTTTATATTAACACCTATTGGCCCAAGAGCCGGACCTAGGGGAGGGCCTGGATTCGCTTTCCCACCTGGGACCAATGCTTCAACAATATTTGACATTTGAACATCACCTTTCTATTGATTAAATAAGAATCGATTAAATAAGAATCTATGTTATTCTTTCAAATTCATTTCTTAACATCACCCAAACTCAGGCCTTATCATCCTCTTTCCTGAGCACTCTCACCGTGTCGCCACGGATCGTGATGGGGATTGGAACAACTGCATCGAACAATTCCACAGTGATCTCTTCGTGTCCTTCATCAACACGTTTTACACGTGCTTTCTCACCCTTGAACGGACCGGATGTGATCTCGATGATACCGCCCTCTGTGATACCTGTCACCGTTGGTTTTGGTGTCAGGAAATGCATGATCTCACTAATACTGGATTTACCTTTTACAACCGTACGAGCATGTGGAACTGTCTGGATTGCCTGCTCGACCGCACCAGAATCAGGAGACTCTACAAGGACATATCCCTTTAGCTCATCTGGCGAAAGGATGGCTCGTATATCAAGCTGATCCTTTCTTGCGACCTGTGCCAGCATGCCTGCAACGGTACGTTCCTGGTTCGCAGTTGTTTTTACAACAAATATAGTGGCATCTTCACTCATGGAGTTACACCCATTTAGGCACTTCCGTCAGCAGTACATAAATGGTGAAACCAACAACACCTATAGCCAGAATACCTAAACCTGCAACTTTGGAGATCATAATAAACTCCTCATGAGAAGGTTTCTTTGATAATTTCAGGATCCTCACATACGACCTGAGGATCTGGCCAATGCTGCGGTCCGATTTTGTTGATTTAAATATATTGCCTGCCAAACTATTCACAACCTATCCATTATTGAGAGTGCTATATATAGGGATACCTACACTTCAATCATGATATAAAACTGTAGCGCCATCCGATCGAGACCACTGCAAAATACCTTTCGGTTCAGCGGATCGATACCCCAACATCCAGCAGTTCATTTACTTAACAAAGTCAATCCCATATCTGCGGGTTACGTTCTGTGCACTGCCATGCCCGTATATCTGTGGAGACTTTACCCCAGTGACAACGATCATAGTACGCACCGTCTGGTCAAGGGACGGATCAATCTGGGCACCCCAGATCAAACGAGCACTTGGATCGATCCTGCTGTAGACTTCCTGCACGACACCCTCTGCCTCGGAGATGGTCATATCCTGACCTCCGACCACATTGACAAGTGCAGATGTTGCACCCGATATATCCACATCAAGCAGTGGGCTCCTCAGCGCCTTCTGGACAGATTCCGGTGCCTTGTTCTCACCATCTGCCTCACCAAGACCTATCATTGCAACACCGCCATTCTGCATGACCGTCCTGACATCCGCAAAGTCCAGGTTCACAAGACCAGGCTTTGTGATAAGTTCGGTGATGCCTTTGACCGCCCTCATCAGAACCTCATCTGACACCTTGAACGCTGCCTGTAGCGGCAGGCGAGGAACTACCTCGAGCAGTTTGTCATTGGGCACGACGATCACTGTATCTGCAACATCACGCAAACGTTCCAGTCCAGCCTCTGCATTGGTGCGGCGAACCTCGCCCTCCACACCGAATGGCAGGGTGACCACCGCAATGGTCAACGCACCCTCATTGCGTGCAGCCTCTGCAACAATTGGCGCAGAACCCGTTCCCGTGCCTCCACCGAGTCCGGCAGTGATGAACACCATATCTGAACCCTTGACCGCTGCTCCGATCTCATCAAGGCTCTCAAGTGCCGCATCTTCCCCAATCTGGGGGAGACTTCCTGCACCAAGACCCCGTGTCTTCTTCCTGCCGATGAGGATCTTATCATCCGTATCAACGCCCAAAAGATGCTGCGCGTCCGTGTTCAGAGCAACAAGGTCAGCACCCTTGATACCCTCATCCTTCATGCGCTGGATACTGTTGGAACCGCCGCCGCCACATCCAATGACCTTTATCCTCGTCTGCAGCTCCATCAGCATTTTCTCAAGTTCTGCATTGACATCCTTATTCCCGGATGCAGGCAAACGAACACGCCTCTCATCCGCAGACCGCGCTAATGCCTCTTCTACTATGGATTCCATTAATATCTCCTCTACTATCGTAATAATGACCAACTGTATTTAAATAATCGTATTTTTGAGCTCTAATTTAGTTCTTATGCTCTCATGCACCATATCGGGACTTATCGTTTTTCCATCGATCACAGCTGGGTGACCTCCGGCCAGCTCCCCGAACATGGGACCATGAGGCACTCCCAGTTCATTGGCCAACTTCGGACTAAATCGACTTTCCGAGATACACAATATATTCTCATATGGAATATACTCAATTTCATAATGT
>CAYRGB010000091.1:0-5477 GCA_964423715.1 uncultured Methanosarcinales archaeon
TCAATGGTCGCAGGATCCACGCCATCCTTTTTTAGCAGCGCACGTACGATATCGACCGTTTTTGAACCTTCCCGCTCATAGATATCCTGTTTGTTCATCCGTATTTCCATCTGCGAGAACACGTGTGCCATGGCTCTGGTGTGGTACGACATCGAATCCACAAGGACACCATCCATATCAAATATCAGGGCTCTGAGCATGACATATTCTCCATCGTATCCCCTGACAAAAGACATCATATAAAAAACCGTGTATGCCCGGTGATGAAGCTATCGGACGCATACTTATGTTATCACTTCAAACATATATCGTTCTCATGTTTGTAAAGAGCGATCTCGATATTTGCACGCAGATCCTCTCCCTTGAAAGGTTTTGAGATGTATCCATAGGGATGCGTGGCCTTGGCCCTCTCAAGCGTCCCCTCATCGGCATGTGCAGTCAGGTAGATGACAGGGATATCTAACTTTTCGCGTATCGTACCAGCTGCTTCGATGCCATCCATCTCGCCTTTCAGCACGATATCCATCATTATAAGGTCCGGGTACAGCAGATCAGCCTTTGTGACAGCTTCCTCTCCGGATGTGGCTATGGAAGATATCGAATAGCCGGCCTTCTCAAGCGTTCTATTGATACTCATTGCTACGATGGTCTCGTCCTCAACGACCAAAATACTAGTATCCTTCATTTTTACCTTCATAATCATCTTCATCAACAAGGATTGCCATACTTATCATTGCCCATACATAGTATAAATTAATTATTGTTTGCGCCGACATCCAGCAGCCTTGATATAACATGGACTCATAGAAACTCGCAGGTGATATTATGTATAACAGAGCGACACCACCAAACATCACAGCAAATCCGATCACTTCATGGAACACGAACGAAGCAGTGGTGAAGGTAAACATCGAACTCGCCCGGGGATACCTAGGGATGGATCGCAAGCCATAACTCACATCCATTTATTCCACACATGGGTATCCTTTAGATTTCCAGCTGTTGAAACCGCCCAGCATATTGTACACATCCATATAACCCTCTTCTATCAGAATATCCGCTGCAGTAGCACTATGAAAACCAGTCCTACAGTAAACGAGGAGATGTTTGTCCTTAGGGACCTCGTCAAGCCGGGACTCCAAGTCCGAATACGGGATCAATGTAGCACCCTCAATATGCCCTGCCCTATATTTGCCAGCGTTGCGCAAGTCCAGGATGAACACATCTCCATCATCGATCATGACCTTCGCCTGTTCCACAGGGATGTCATGGACCTCTGGAACATACTGCAGCATGGTGGTGTCGTTATCCGGCAGAACATCATCCACACAACCCGACGCACCCATCAATAAGAGTATCAGCGTGAGGAGAACTACTCCCCGATATAAATGGATTTTCTTATTCATTGCACATCCTTCCTGCAAAAACGATCACCTTCAAGGGAGAACTGGGAGTACACATAACACGTCCTGCACAGACAACCCCGATCTTCCACCGACAATGAACTGTTTCCCCGGGCACAGTACATCGTTCCTCCCTCATCAGGACGTGATCCACAGTATTGACAGTTGCATCCCTTTGAATGATGATAGGAAGGACATATACCGAAGTATCGTCCAAATTCAGTTTTTATACTACACGATCGATCCATAGAACTATCCCATACATAATGATCACTTACTTTTTAGCTGTTTTGCGTTCTGCGATCACACCCATGTGATCCTCGTGGAAGGGACTGAGCTTCTGTCTTTTGGAAACATGGAACCCCACATCATCAACCTCAAGCTTCCTGATCTCCTCCTTGAAGATCTTATCAGGACTGGCAACCGTATCGATGCTGCGGGCCTTGATGGAAAGCAGAAGATGGCCATCCTCTTTCAGGAATCGCCTGGCATTGATGATTGCGATCTCTGCCTGGTTGGGTTGTGCGACGTCCTGGAAGATGACATCCACGGGTTCCACGATATGTGCATAGGATGCAGGGTGGGCCGCATCTGCAAGTATCGGTACAATGTTCTCGCGCCGCTCGCTCATCTGCACCAGATCCCGCATGGTGCGGGCTGAGAACTCCACCGCATACACTACGCCGTCGGGCACCATGTCCGACACATGGCTCACCGTGGTACCCGATGCAGCACCCAAATACAGGACCCGGGAGTCATGCCTGATAGGGATACGCATCCGTTTGAGCGCCATTACGGCCAGTTTACTCCTCTTTGGGTTCCACATGCGATATTCGTTGCTCTCTATCATTACAAGTTTCTCTCCATATACTCCCACGCCGGGATCAAGGTTCTTTGTAGCAAGGCCCCTGCGGCCACCTTTTGTGATGTTGAATATACCGTCCGACATCTCTCTTTGCACCATGTAATCGTCTACCTCCTTTCCTTTTGCACCATGTTATCTCCTGCCTCCTTTATTTTTGCCCGTGCTTCTGGCAGGAGGATTGGGATGAGCTGCCTCGATGGACGCGATCCTGGTCATGAGGTCGTCCTTCAGAGATGGTTCCACTCTCCCGGAATACAGATCGATACGACTGGCCAGGCTGATCTTGGCAGCGACCACGCGTGCGATCTTTCCCCTCTGCCACCAGGGCGCGTTCTTTATCAGGGGATGGTTGAAGATGACCCCGTGTTTGGGAGAGGGGGCACGGGAGCGAAGATGTTTGAACAATGCCCGATTGGCACCCATGACCTGCACCGTACTGGACGGCAGGCGGGCCAGCCGTGGGAGACCCCCTGTCATGCTAATCAAACGGGCCCCGATCAACGGACCCGCGATATCGCTCAGGTTGGGAGATAGTTGTCCCATGCTCTCTATTATATAGTCTTCGATCCGATGTCGGTCCTCATACAGAGCGGATATGTTCTGTGCGAAACTTTTGAGCAAGGTCTCATCTGCATAAGACAGGTCCGCACCCATGGATGAGCGGGCTTTCTCGAATAGCGCATCCTCGGCAGGGAGGGTGGAACGGCTCCCGTGGGTTGCAACAAAGTTCGCAAGCTGTTCGGTATTTTTGTCCAATTCCGGAAAATGCAGGCCATACCATTCGGACAGCCGTTCGGACAGCAGGTTCGCCGCCTCGTCGATGTCATCCAGCGCACCGATGGCCTGTACGATACGCATGTCCGGCGTGTAACTCTCAGCAACCCCATATTTTGCCGCCTGGATGCTCACCTGATGGAGAAGAGCTACGTATTCCTCGTCAGTGCTGACAAAACCATATTCCTGTGCCGCGTCACGTAGTTCATACCCCACAGGCACCATATCGTTCTTTTCCTGCTGGAGCTCACGCAGACGCCCGGCAAGGTGGTCGATATCCTTGCTATCCAGTATCTCACAGTCGACCAGCTGTTCACTATCGTCCAGCTCAAGTGTTCCAAACCATGTAATTATTTTCACATTAATCCTTCCATATCCTTGCACCGCTATTATTGGCATGTGTCAGGATAACACTGCCGCCTGTCGTATCATCCAGCAACCCCTGCATGTCTCTTTGTATGCATTTGCCCTGAGACTCACCCTCCACAAGACCATAGACCGCGGGTCCGAACGAACTCATCCCCGCACCAGCACAACCCGCATCACGCATGGAACCGATCACGTCACGTACCCCCTCTAACTGGAGCGCAACCTCACGCTGCTTGAAACCAACCCTTTGCAGGTGGTCAACTGCGCGCCCGAACCCATCGATGTCGTCCTCTATGATCGCAGGCATCATCTGCATCAGTATAACATGGGATACTTCCTGTACCTCGCATAGAGGAATAGGGCATTCCTGCTTGAACGCGTCCACTTCCTTGGCATCATGGGCACCCTCGCATTCTGGTAGTGCAAGCACAATACACCAGTCAGGAAGATCGTGCCTGAAGATAATGGGTGCCGGGTCAGCCCTGCTGGCCGATGAGGGAGAGAACGAACCCTTGTCAGCGAACCTGTGCCCGCAGTCCACCAGAAAACCTCCACTCTCGAATGCTGCAATCCCGATACCGGACGTACCACCCCGTCCCACCGCGATCCCCATCTGCCTTGCGTCCAGACCAAGATCGTACAACTCGTTCGCGCATGCCGCTGTACACAGGGCCGCCTGAGTTCCCGAGCCCATACCCACATGGGAGGGCATATCCTCCTCCACATGGATCCTGATACCCTTTCCCGAGGGCAGTACAGCCTCTGCAGCCTTCCGTATTCGGTCAGCGAGATGGGAATGGCCACTCACTTCAACTACATCCGCCTCTTCAGCAGACACCCTGATATGCGGCCTGTCAAGAGTGATCCCCACGCCACCATCGACCCGACCGAGCTCAGCGTTGAGGTCGATCAATGAAAGATGGAGTCTGGATGGAGAGATGATATTGAGCATACTGTATAATCAGTGCTACCCGGTATTAAATATTAGTGCCCTTTTTGTTTAACCTGACCTTTAGATGGGTATACGCTATATTCCTAACGTCTTTTTCAAGGATGAAACGCAGCACTGCAGGCACGAAAGGATATAATCTGAAACGCAGTGTGCCGGATGCCTGAATGTCACATGCCCGGCCGTGGAATATGGGTGTGAACGAGTACTCCAGCTGATGCCAATTGCTGTTTACGATCCCAACGATCGCATAGAACAGGCCACATGCGATGCCGGTATCCGCCGGATCGGACAG
The DNA here is from genome assembly GCA_964423715.1 of uncultured Methanosarcinales archaeon. Taxonomy (GTDB): domain Archaea; phylum Halobacteriota; class Methanosarcinia; order Methanosarcinales; family Methanosarcinaceae; genus JAIOTO01. The sequence continues at coordinate 4,656 of CAYRGB010000091.1, forward strand.
GCCCAGCGTCATCTCGAGCTCGATCCTCTTTGCCTGCAGGTGCACCATCGATTCCCTGAACAACATGAACAACGGTGTCCTCAGACGGTGGAGTTCTCCAACAACCGTATGTGTGTCCAGGGGTGGGGTCTGTGGGGTTACTGTCCTGAAACCATCGGGGTCTCCTGAAGATTCTTCCAAGGAGCCATCCTTTGTTTTTGTATTGATATGATAGGACAGACCCATCCACGTTATTATCACATCTCGTGAGGATCCAGAGTCGGACCTATTCATATCGAATGTCAGTTCTATGGCTGCACAGAACAAAGCAACTAAAAAAAGAAATGAAAAAAGAATAAATATATAGATCAGGCTCTCGAGCATATCGTCACTACAACAACTGGCAAATATATGGCCGGGATCACTCGACCTCGATCGTATGCTCGTCACCGGGGACAGAAGAGGGATCATTGGTAGAGGATGAGTCATTGACATCTCCTGTCTTGCTACCGTGCTTCCTTTTCATTCGCTCTTTGGTGGACTTGATCTTATTATACACCTCGGGAACCGCCTCGATCAAGCTACCTAGATCACTCTTACCTGATATTGAGAGTAAGCGGACCTCCTCATCTGAGATGACAATGAAAGCCACAGGTTCGATCTTCGCACCTGCACCGCCACCACCACCAAAACCGGATTCACCCTCATCCTTCTTGCCTTCACCGCCTCCGCTTCCGAAGCCGAAAGACACCTTTGAGACAGGAATGATCGTCTTGCCAGCAGCGATTATTGGTTCGCCAAAAACGGTTTTGGTACTTACCAGTCGTTCAAGTTCCGTAGATA
>CAYRGB010000092.1:0-5457 GCA_964423715.1 uncultured Methanosarcinales archaeon
TTCGATATCTACAAGAACAGTGGCACCAGTGGTGGTGAATCCTGACATGGATTCAAAGAATGCATTGAGAGGGGATATTCCTTCATACATGAATGGGAGGGATCCCAACAGGGCGATAATCAACCATCCAAAAGCAACGATGACAAAGCCTTCCCGAAGTTCCCATTCGTCATCAGTGTGGAGAAAACGGAGTGAGAGCAGTACACCTATTGAGATCGTCAAAGCGATGGATTGTGAGAATGGGGATAGGGATTCTCCATAGTAAAGTGCCACTCCTAAGGGTATGAACATCATTGCACCCAGTAGGAGTACCAGTTTACCCAGAACACTGATGACGGTGTCAAGATTCATTGATACCACTTAGCGATATGATTCAGCTGAACAGCTGCTCAACTTTCTTGTGTGCAGATGGTAAGGAGAAGATCACTACATGGTCATCTCTCTCGATAACAGAGTCCCCACCGGGCACGAACGTGTTCCCTTTATGCACGACCATATTGATGATGGCTCCCTTCGGGAAATCCACTTTGCTCAGAGGTATTCCTACGATCTTTGAATGGTCTGTCGCTGTAAATTCGATGATCTCGGCTCTCTCACCTTCTATTTTCGTTAACATCTCGATGCCTGTTCCCCCAGTCAGTTTCAGGACTTCTTTCACAGTGGCTTCTCTGGGGCTTACTGCCTTGTCGATGCCAACCATCTCAAAAAGAGGAACATAGTCAAAGTGATCAACCCGTCCTATCACTTTGGATGCACCGAGCTGCTTTGCAAGCAGAGCGCATAGAAGGTTCTTTTCATCAATATTGGTCAGTGCAATGACCACATCCATGTCTCCTACTCCTTCTTCCTTGAGTAGATTGATGTCTGCCCCGTCACTATTGAGTACAAGCACATTTGGTAGCGAATTTGCCACGAAATCACATCTCTCTTTATCCACATCAACGATTTTGATGTCTGCATTTGTCTTACTGAGAATTTTTGCAAGATAAAATCCTACCACACCACCCCCGATAATCATTATTCTGCTACGCCTACTACTCGCTTTCCCGAACATGTTGATAATTTTGTGCATGGACTTCGATTCCCCAATAATAACGATATGGTCATTGGCTTTTATGATATCGTTCCCATGTGGAATTATGATGCCTGTGCTCCTAAACAATGCACTTACTATACAGCATTCTGACATGGGAAGTTCCTTAATTTTTTTCCCCACAAGATCACAGTCTTTGCGCACTATGAAATCTGTCATATTCACCTTTCCATCTGCAAATTGCATGGCTTCGATGGCCGAAGGGATTGAAAGGACATCTGCCACCTCTGAAGACAGGGCCAATTCAGGGCAGACCATTGTGTCAATTCCAAGTTGCGTACGTTTTGCCACTGGTTTATCGATATAATCAGGATTGCTGACCCGTGCCATGGTCTTCACGTTTTCATTGTACGGCACGATCAGTTTTGCAGCCATACATGCTACAATGTTCACCTCATCGGATCCTGTGAGTGCCACAAGGATCTCGGCCTTATGCAGGACGCTTCCAAGGATAGAAGCATTTGCACCATTTCCTTTGATCACCTGTACATCCAGTTCCTCTGCTCTTATACAGGCACTATCTCTTTCATCGATGACCACCACGTCATTTTCGACACACAGGATTTTTGCAACGTGATACCCCACCTCACCAGCACCAATGATCACGATCTTCATGGAATAACACCCTCATATTAACTGAATCTAATCACAATAGACCATAGTTGTGCGAGTATATATGTTATTAGTTTTAAAGTTTACTCTAAAAAGGTACTGGAATAAATATGTGAAATTTCACATGGCAAAAACGTTATTGAGAGGTGACCATTGATGTTTGTGCACCGTGGAATAATGAGAAGAATATGTTCTTCATCTTGTAGAAGACTCCCTTGTTGCCCTTGTTGTCCTTGTTGTCCTTGTTGTCCTTGTTGCCCCTGTTGCCATAGGCGCTACCCCCGGTTATTTTATCGAAATCCTCAAGTAGGCGTTTCTGCTCGTGATTGAGTTTTGTTGGTGTTTGTACGATTACTCTGACAAGCTGATCTCCCTGTCCATGACCGTGAAGATGGGGCATACCTTTACCTTTGAGACGCAGTACCGAATGGGTCTGCGTTCCTGCCTTGATATTCATATTCACTTTGCCATGCAGTGTTGGTACCTTCACTATACCACCCAGAGCTGCCTGCTTGAAAGTGATTGGCATCTCGTAGGCGATATCATCACCATAGCGTTCAAAGAGCTCGTGTGGTCTGACATGGATGAACACATACAGATCTCCGGGTGGAGCGCCTGGGCTGCCAGCTTCGCCTTTTCCACCGATCCTCATGCGCATGCCGGTATCTGTGCCTTTTGGGATCACGACCGCGATCTTCTGGACCTTCTTTGTCTTTCCTGTGCCACGGCAGGCGGGACAGGGCGTTTGGATTATCTGCCCGTTCCCATGACAAAGATCACATGTGGTCGTAGTCATGAAATTCCCGAACGGTGTCCTTCGTGAGTGCGTAATCTGACCGCTGCCGCCGCACTTGGGACATGTTTGGGGTTTGGTGCCCGCTTTAGCTCCGGTCCCATCACAGGCCTCACAGACCACTGTACGTGGTACATTGATCGTAACCTTATCACCAAAAGCTGCCTGTTTCAGGTCGATCTCAAGGTCATACCGAAGATCTGAACCTCTCTGAGGACCACGATTCGCACGACGTCCACCGCCAAAACCGCCAAAGAGATTACCAAGGATGTCCCCCAGGTCATCAAAGCCACCAAAATCGGCGTTCCTGAAGATATCCTCTGTGGAGTATCGCCCATCGATGCCAGCATGTCCAAACTGGTCGTATTGTGCACGTTTATCAGCATCAGACAGTACTGCATAGGCCTCTGAGATCTCCTTGAACTTCTCCTCCGCGTCTGTTTCTTTATTCTTGTCAGGATGGTATTTCATGGCAAGCTTTCGGTATGCTTTCTTGATCTCGGGGTTTGCTGCATCTTTTGAGACACCAAGTATCTCGTAGTAATCTCGTGTGGTCGTCATGAAAGATCTCGCAGGCTTTGATAGTATTCCGTGCAGGACCTATCAATAGTCCTGCACATATAGTTCTTTTCCTTTACTGATAGATTTATTTGTCGTCGTTGACTTCTTCGTAATCTGCATCAACGACGTTCTCATCCGATGGGGGCTCACCAGCAGCGGAACCGGTTGCTTCCTCTGATGATTCGGCCGCAGCCGCAGCCGCAGCCTTTTCCTGTGCTTTCTGGTACATTGCTGCAGACACATCATAGATTGCCTGCTGAAGCGTTTCGGTCTTGCTCTTGATGGCCTCGATGTCCGTACCTTCAAGAGCTTCCTTCAGATCAGAGGACGCAGCTTCAACCTTGGACTTCTGCTCATCGGTAGCCACATCATCTGCCTCTTTCATCGTTTTCTCAGCAGCACCGACCAGGGATTCCGCGGTGTTCCTGACATCGACCTCTTCCTTCTTGGCCTTGTCCTCTTCGGCATGGGCCTCCGCATCCGTGACCATGCGGTCTATTTCCTCATCAGACAGTCCACCAGGTTTCTGTATGGATATGGATTGTTCCTTGCCAGTGCCCATGTCCTTGGCATTGACATGGAGGATACCATTGGAATCTATGTCAAAGGTGACTTCGATCTGTGGCATGCCACGTGGTGCAGGTGGAATTCCGTCGAGCATGAATCGACCAAGGGTTTTGTTCGCAGAGGCGATCCCTCGCTCACCCTGCAGAATATTGATCTCCACGGACGGCTGGTTATCCGCTGCAGTTGAGAAAATCTGGCTCTTCTTTGTTGGGATCGTGGTGTTCCTCTCTATCAGAGGAGTGGCTACGCCACCAAGGGTTTCTATACCCAAGGTCAGTGGGGTCACATCCAGCAGGAGGACATCGTGCACCTCTCCTCCAAGCACACCTGCCTGGATGGCTGCACCGATAGCCACTGCTTCATCCGGATTGATGTTCTTATATGGATCCTTGCCTATGAAATCCTTCACAGTCTGGGCAACAGCAGGTATTCTGGTGGATCCGCCAATGAGCAGGACCTTCTCGATGTCACTGGACTTTAATTTTGCATCACTCATTGCCTGTTTCATTGCTGTGAGTGTCTTCTCTACCAGATCCTCGGTCATCGCCTCGAACTTGGCCCTTGTGAGATCGATATCAATGTGTTTTGGCTGACCATTGGAGTCTGCGGTGATGAAGGGCAGATTGATGTTAGTGGTACCAACACCGGACAGTTCGATCTTAGCTTTCTCTGCAGCATCCTTGAGACGCTGCATTGCAGCCTTGTCAGCGGAAAGATCAATACCCTCCTCTTTCTTGAACTCCTCCGTCACGAAGTTCACGATCCTGTCATCGAAGTCATCTCCTCCAAGATGGGTGTTTCCCGCAGTTGACAGCACTTCAAATACGCCATCGCCCAGTTCCATGATGGAAACATCAAAGGTTCCACCACCCAGATCGTAGACCAGGATCTTGTGCTCTCCCCCTTCCTTATCAATCCCATATGCAAGGGATGCGGACGTGGGCTCGTTGATTATCCTCATAACCTCAAGGCCGGCGATCTTACCTGCATCCTTGGTAGCCTGCCTCTGTGAATCATTGAAATAGGCAGGAACAGTAATGATTGCCTGTGTGATCGTCTCGCCGAGATATGCTTCTGCATCGTCCTTCAATTTGCGAAGGATCATTGCGGAGATCTCCTGTGGGGTGTATTCCGTCCCATGGAGAGTGACTTTGTAATCACCCTCACCGATATGTCGTTTGATGGAACTCACACTGTTATCGGGGTTCGCGATCATCTGTCTCTTTGCTACCTGTCCGACAAGTTTCTCTCCTTTCTTGGAGAACCCTACGACGGATGGTGTTGTCCTGCCACCTTCAGCATTAGGAACAACTGTGGGTTTACCACCCTCGATAACAGCCATGCATGAATTGGTAGTTCCTAGATCAATGCCCAGTATCTTTCCCATGTTTATTACCTCTCGTACGTATTTATATCAGTATATGTTATATGTTAATTGGATCGTCTGTATTATCCTGAACTTCATTTATCCTTATAGCTCTTGCTTTGGTTCTTTGCCACTGTCACCATTGCATGACGGATGACCTTTGAGTTCATCTCATAACCAGGCTTGCACACTTCGATGATAGTGTCATCAGGATGTTCATCGCTCTCAATATACATCATTGCTTCATGTAGATGTGGATCGAATTCCTCTCCCTGGCACTCCATTTTCTGAACACCTTCATTTTCAAGGATGGATTTGAACTGCTTGAACACCATCTCCACGCCCTCAATGACCGAATTGACATCATTTGCCTTTCTGGCAGATACCAGAGCGCGTTCGAAGTTGTCACTGATCTCCAGTAGATCCATCATGATGTTTTCAACCGCAAACTTGCGATATTCTTTT
>CAYRGB010000093.1:0-5419 GCA_964423715.1 uncultured Methanosarcinales archaeon
GTCTATTTCTTCAAGTACTTCCGATCAACAGTAGATCCAAAATAAATCTACTTTTAATTCACTAAATTTTATCAGTTAGCAAGAAGGTCACCAATTTTAATTGGTGGTAGTTCATTGTCATTAATTAATGGTAAACAAATAACGTTAAAAGTTTTAAATCAATCAAAAAGCCTAATGCCCTCGGAATATCTATTATGTTCATCTAATCCCTCCCAACTAGAATATCGCAGTTCCTTATGAATAGTCTATGTGAATTATGCTATATACGATTTATGCATTTCATTTTACAGTAATAGTATCGAGGGATTTTCCCTTTGTGAAAGGAGGTTGATACAACTAGACAAAAGGCTTATGCAATGAACTACACGAGGCAATAGTAAGCTGCTGCTAGAAGGATGAACTTTTGGTATCTGTAAGGAAATGCACGTTAACAGGATGCATCGGGAATGTTTTGATGAATGTATGAATATTTGTTATGAATTTTTATATATATACTTTGAAATGAACAACAGAAAGGGGACGTATTATGAGTGAAGAACAAAAAAGTGAAGGAGCAGGTCTTACACAAGGCAAAACTGCGCGTATGAAAAGGGTTGCCCACTGGCAGGATGGATTTGCTATGGCTATGGCAGTACCTGCGTTGTTGTTATACTCCTTAGGTGATATGGCTGCGAGCTTAGGTGTTGGTTCAATAATTGTATGGGTAATATCAACATTTGTGGCTGTATGGGTTGTGTTTGGATACGCAGAATTGGCAGGTATGTTTTCGAGCAAGACCGGAGGTATGGGTGTATTCCAATATGCAGCATGGAGTAATTCGAAAGCAGTAAAGAATCATCCGTTTCTCGGTGATTTAGTTGGTGTGATCGGTATATGGGGCTATTGGTGGGCCTGGAGTCCAGTCCTGGCAATAGGTGGCCTGGTAGTTGGACATTGGTTCCTAACGATTTTCCCAACACTTCCTGTGAGTCTATTGGGAGGTTATCTTCCAACTGATATTGCTTTTGGTGCTGCTTTCTTGGTGATTCTATATACTATCAATTGCTATGGTCTGGCTGGAGGAGCAAAACTGGCAAAGATTCTTGCTGTGCTAACGATCGTTCCTCTGGCAATCCTTTCAATAGCTCCATGGTTTGCTGGTGTTGTCGATTACAACAACTTTTTCCCATTCCTCCCACTGAACTGGGCCACTGGTGAGTTAGAAACATCTTGGTTCACATTTGATGCTATCTATGGTATACTGGGTGGTCTCTTAATAGCTTGGTGGTGTGTTGTAGCCTTTGAAGCATCATCGATATACACAGCCGAATATAAGGACCCTGAGCATGATACCTATAAGGCTGTAGCTGTCTCAGCAGTTTTTGTTGCATTCTTCTATCTCGTGCTACCCATAACAACGATCGGTGTTGTGGGAATTGATGGCATCCAGAATGATCCTCTCATTGCAATACCATCGATAGGGACCGCTACCTTCGGGCCGATTGGTGGGACTATGATGATGATTTCGATGATGTTTGGAATATTGCTGGCATTGAACCAGGCTACAAATGGTGGTGGCAGAGCCCTCTACCAGATGGCTGAAGACGGAATGCTTGTGAAACAGTTCGGTATCTTGAACAAGCATAAGATCCCAGCAGTAGCAATGGGTTTTGATATAATATTCAATATTGTCCTGATGTTCCTGAGAGCTCCTATAGTTATATTGGCAGCTTCAGCGATGGGATATGTTCTGGTGAATATATTGGCAAACCTTTCGGTTACCTATATGAGAAAAGAGTTCCCGGATGCTAAACGGCCATTCAGAATGCCAGATTGGATGTTTGCACTGGGTAAATTTTCATTTGTGATTTTTGCACTGACACTATTCGCTGCTCCTGTCTTTGGTGGCATGAAAGGGACAGTTATAGGTCTTTCTATCTGTTTGGTAGTGTTCATTGTATATTACTATAGAAAGAAAGTTCAGGATAGGCCAGGTTGGAAGGCATGGGGTGACGACTCAATGCCAGATTACATGAAAGGAAAACCATTCCCTGATGGCACACCCGCAACTGGATCGATGAAGGATGCTGCTGGTGCGATATTCATAATGCTGCTGGTACTTTCATATATAGCTGCAATAGGTGTGTATATGGTATAAACCAGGAGTGGATACAAATGGAACCAAAACTCTATAATAAAATACTGGTAGCTACAGATGGATCTGAAAATGCCAAAAAGGCTGTATCATGTGCCATCGAACTAGCGAAGGCAAATGATGCAGAGCTATATACGGTATATGTCATTTCAAATGTAAGCATGTATGCCGGCATTCGAGATGTTTCGTGGGCAGAGTCAATGAACGAACATTTTGCCAGAGAAGGCGAAGAAGCCAACGAAATGGTGAGCGAGAAAGGAAAGGCCGCTGATATCGAGGTCAAGTCGTTCATACTTGAAGGTAATCCCGGAGAGGAGATCGTTGATTTTGCAGAAGCGAATGATATCGATATGATCGTGATGGGAACTCGAGGACAGACCGGCATCAGTCGTTTCATGCTTGGAAGTGTGGCCGAGAGAGTAGTTCGGCATTCCAAGGTGCAGACGCTTGTAGTTCCGTAAAGTAGTGGCTACTAGCCATTACTTTATTGGATATGTGATAGCTGTAATTTTGGAGGTGTTTCAAGAAAAGACAACTTATTGGTAAAGGTTTTGCAACTCCGCAGAAGTTACTGAGACTACCCCTCAGGAACTTCTCATTTTCATGTATTTTCTACCTGTTCATTCGTATAATATTTTGATCTGTTTTTTATTGTGCAATATACATCCCAGGTTCAATAGTCTATTTCAGCTAACTGAATATTTACATTTTCTTATGTAATATGAATGTCTCATTGATCTGTTCAGAGAGGCTCCGCCATGATCAGCAACTGATTTAAGTAGTAATATGCTGATGATACTAGCATGTTCAAACCAGATATCACAGATAGCATGCCGGAACTTGTCCTGGGAGTAAGGAACTATGCTTCCCTTGAGGCGTGTAAGGATCATGCAGATGCTGTATATTTTTCTCTTGATAGGTTCAGCTTGCGAGCCCGTGCGTGTGATATTACAGGTGACACCCTTGGGCAGTTTGTGGATGCCGTGAAAAGCGATGGGTTAAGGGCTTATCTGGCATTGAATACTGTAATATACCCAGACGACCTGGCGGCACTCGACGAGGCCATCCAGCTGGCATCCTCGTGTGGTGTGGATGCTATCATTGCCTGGGATCCGGCTGTGATCATGAGGGCTACCGATAATGATCTCGATGTGCATATATCCACACAGGCCAACGTGTCCAATGCCGAAACGGTCGACTTTTACGGATCCTTGGGGGCCAGTCGTGTGGTGCTTTCGCGGGAGTTGACCTTAGGGCAGATCAGGACGATACGACAGAATACCGATTTGGAACTGGAGGTGTTTGTCCATGGGGCGATGTGTCAGGCAATATCCGGCCGGTGTTATCTGTCGGCTTATCTTCTGGGACGATCCGGGAACTGTGGAGAATGTGCACAACCATGTCGTTGGGGATGGAGTCTTGTGGGAGATGATGGTTCTGTGATAAAAATCGATGGGAAATATCTTCTCAGTGCCCGGGACCTCTGCATGATCGAACACATTCCAGAACTGGTGGATGCTGGCGTGGATGCCTTCAAGGTCGAGGGGCGTTTGAGAGACTCGCGATATACGTCCTGTGTCTCACGATGCTATTCCCAGGCTATCGATGCATGCAGGGATGGTGAATATACTCCTGAAAAAGCGAGGGATTGGAAAACCCAGCTTGCCGGGGTATTCAATCGAGGATTCTCAACAGGCTTCTATTTTGGGATCCCGGGTCCGGATGGGCTTTCTCCCGATCAGGAGATGAATGTTTCTGATGTGAAAAAGGTGGCAGTTGGAGTGGTTACCAACTATTATCCAACAGTCGGAGCTGCTGCTGTGAATTTGCGGGAGTCTCATCTTCAGTTAGGGGACAAGATTCTCATCGAAGGGACGACCACATATCTGGAACAACAGGTTGGTTCCGTTCTAAACGATGCCATACCTGTCACGATAGCTGAAAAAGGTCAGGAGATCGGACTTGCGGTGGATGGTAAGGTACGTGAGAATGATACGGTGTTCAGGTTAGAGTATATGGATAAATAATAGTTGCGACATCCGGTATTTTGGAAGTCACTATCTTTGTTGTATACCGTATTTATCCATATTCAGGGTTCAGAACATCATCTTTTATTTCAGACTTTGGATCGATGTTCATGTCAGGCCATATCTTTATGTCCGAATGGATCGTCGTGCCCATTCCAATATTGACCCTGGGTCCGATGACCGTACCGTTCTCCAGACTGCAGCCCCGGTCAACAACCGTGGCGTTGTCGATCGTGGATCCAGATGCATTTGAATTATCTCTTATGGTCACATCGTTGAATATATATGATGAGAGGATGCGGCAGTTATCCCTGATCACACAGTTCGATCCTATGGTGGTGTATGGTCCAATGAGGACATTATTACCGATGGTTGTATTTTCTCCCAGTACGATCGGTCCCACCAGTGCACTGTTTGATCCCACAACGACGTTGTTCCCAATCCACAGGGGTCCATAGATACGAGCATTCTTTGTATTAAAGTGACCTTCTATAGAGGTTCCCGGTAGTGATTCCAGCATCCAGCGCTGTGCCTGACGATAGGCTGCAGGATTTCCGACATCGGTCCAGTGACCATGTACCAGTAGCCCGTTGATCCCTTTTCTGGTTGATATTAGTTGGGGGAACAGGTCCTTTGCAAAGTCATATTGTGTAGCTGCAGGTATCCAGTCAAAGATATTGGGATCGCACATATATATCCCTGTGCTTGCCAGGTTGCTGAATACTTCTCCTGGACCTGGTTTTTCCAAAAAACGGTGGATGCGGTTGTTCACATCCATATCTGCGATCCCAAATTCGCGGGGGTCATCGATGGAAAGAAGACCGATGGTCACAGGGACATTGTTGCGTTCATGGAACCGATACATGGTCCTCAGTCCCAGGTCCATCACATGATCTCCACCAACTACGATGAAAGGTTCGTCACACAGGTACTTTTCTGCGTTCTTGACCCCACCCGCTGTTCCGAGTTTCTCATGCTCGTAAACGTAGTCGATGTGGACGCCGAACATGCTGCCATCACCAAGTTGTTCTTCGATCTTTTCTGCCATATATCCTATCGTCACCACGATCTCATTGAACCCTTCTTTTGCAAGATGTTCGATAAGATGCACAACAGACGGTTTGTTCAAAATTGGGATACTGGGTTTTGGTCTCTCAAAAGTAAGAGGGCGAAGCCTTGTGCCTTCCCCCCCGCACATTATACAGGCTTTCATATACAACTGTAATGTTTTCTTTAGTTATATTATTTCCTATCCTTT
>CAYRGB010000094.1:0-5313 GCA_964423715.1 uncultured Methanosarcinales archaeon
TGAGAATGTCGCATCTGCTGATACTGTCCTGGCGACCTCATCGCTCACAAGAAGGCCCACCCTTTGACCTTTTTCATAGTATTCTGCAATAAGTCCTGTAATTGCATCAGCGACCTCGCTGAAATCTCCTTCGATCAGTATTACATTGGCTTTTGGAGAATAATGGGTATATTTCATCCCCGGAGATCGCACGCTCTCATTCCCAGTTATCTGTCGGTCAGTATATCCGATGTGTACTGTTCCTGCACATTGTTCAATATCCTCTGCACTGACCTCCCCGGGCCGGAGTATTACAGGTATGTTAGCTGTTACATCGATCACAGTGGATTCCACGCCGATGTTCACATTTCCTCCATCGATCACCGCATCGATGCGCCCTTCAAGGTCCTGGATCACATGTTCTGCTGTTGTTGGGCTGGGATATCCTGAACGGTTCGCACTGGGTGCGGCAATAGGAGTACCGGCACATCGGATCAGTTCAAGCGCTATCCGATTGTCCGGCATCCGGAGGCCTACGGTATCCAGTCCGCCTGTAGTGATATAGGGTACAATGGTCTTACATTTCAGGATCAGGGTAAGCGGGCCGGGCCAGAAGGTATCCATCAATCGGGATGCCATCTCAGGGATGTCCAGAGCGAGTTCAGTACACTGTTTTCGGTCTGCAATATGCACGATCAGAGGATTGTCTGCTGGTCGTCCTTTTGCTTCGAATATCTTGAGCACTGCATCAGGGTTCAGGGCGTCTGCGCCAAGGCCGTAGACCGTTTCTGTGGGGAAGGCTACAGTACCACCTTCCCTGATGATCTGTGAAGCCTCTTTGATCACTTCGTCAAAGGTGTTGTCAGTGATCCGAAAGATCCTTGTGTCGATGCTCATGTATCCTGTGATCGATGTGTCCCGGTTATCCCCATTTAGCAAGAGCTGCCTTCAGTTCTTTGTGATCTGCAGCATATTCCCTTAAGGGCATGCCGTCCAGTGTGGCATCCACTGCCTGTCGGCATGTGGCAGCACCTGCCTTTGTTCCATCAGGGTGGGCATGTATACCGCCTCCGAACTGCATGATAACATCATTGCCGAATATGTCCATCAGTGCCGGGATCATTGTGGGTTCCAGTCCGCCTGAGGCAACAGGGAACATCGGGCTGATCTCCTCCCAATCCTGTTGTAATAAATGCAGATCGCTGTTAGCAGGGACTGTCCGCATCACGCATTCATCCCGTATTGCCAGCACCTCGTCCTTATCCCCGTGCATCTTCCCAACAACGGTTCCGATGTGCAGCTGGTCCAGGCCGATGAGCCGTGTGAGTTTGGCCACCACCAGCATGCTCATTCCATGTCTGGTATTCCTTGTCAGGGCCGAATGCATACATCGATGTGCATGAATGGCAAGTCCCATATCCTCGGTAGCATCACGCAGGCTCTGGAGGGCGGTCCATCCAGTAGGAATAATATCGATCATCACATAGTCCCCGCCAAGATCACTGATGACCCCGGCCCTTCGGATCATTTCCTCATTGTTTGGTGCAGTGATATTGCACATATATCTTTTTGCTTCCCCCGTTTCGTTCTCAGCTTTTTCCTGTGATCTCAATGTAAGTTCTGCTCGCTTCTCGAACCTGTTGAACGTCTGGTCAGTAAGGTTCTCATCATCCTTCACAAGGTCGCATCCACCGGCAAATGAATTGTATGCTACTTCCGCGTGTTTTTCAGACGTAAGTCCCACTTTTGGTTTCACAATGGTGCCCACAAGCGGTCGTTCCGGGACGCCAAGGATATTGCGTACTCCTTTAATACCTAACGCCGGACCCTTGAAACGATCGATCACATCCCCTGGGAATGAGATATCTTCGAGTCTCAGGTTCTCGATAAGTTTCATGCTGAAGATATTGCCTGCCACCGCACTGAGTATCTGCGGCACGGATCCGATCTCGAACAGGTCCTGTATGTAGGCTACCCGAGCCGTCTGGCGTTCTTCGTTCATGTAATATACATGCGGCTTAAGCTCACCTGCAAGTTCGGGACTGAGTGTGGAGATATCGCTCCACGTATCGATGGAGCTCTCGCCCGCCATGTGGTTGCAAGCATCAGAAAAACTGACACCTTTGGCTGGTTCGACGTGATATTCACATACCAGATCACGCTTCGTTGGCTGATAATCCTGATCAATATAATCTTTTAGCATGTTATGCGTTCCTCGGTCTTTTTACAGGTATAGTTCATCCTGATACACAGATAAACTTTTTCCCGCCCCGTGTTCCAGAAGCATGTTCTGGCTATAGAATGTATCAATATATGCTGATCATCGGGACATTAATGGAGATCTCGATTGTGGGGAGATCCATCATTCCGGACTTCAGAAACATGATCCGGATCCTGAGATGCGATCCGGGATATGGATTGTGGAAATTCGCATTTGTATGTCTTTCCGTAGTCATCGATGATCGATTCTTCGCACAACCCGACCCCATGTCGATGGGCTGCTCTGGCGATCATGTGTGCAGCTACGGGCGCGGTCAGCAGGAGGAACAGTCCCACAGTTATTGCTTTTATGCCCATTGGTGTAAATCCGACCTTCAATACGATGGCGACCATGACCCCGAATGCCCCTATGGTCCCGATCTTTGTGGTTGCATGCAAGCGGTTGTATATGTCGGGGAGTCGCAGCAGTCCCAGCATGCCAAGGAACACGAAGAACATTCCGATTACCAGGAATATGCTGCTGAGTATGTCAAGGATCGATCCCAGGAGTGTCAGAAGACCACCCCCTCATCCAGATACTTGGAGATGGTCACTGTTCCAACAAATGCGATTATTGCGAGGACCAGTGCCACATCCATGAAGAACACGGAGTTCTGCAGAAAAGAGTAAACACCAAGCATCACAACGATCACTGTGGTCATAGCATCGACTGCAACTACGCGGTCAGGAATGGTCGGTCCTTTAATGACTCTATATAAACAGGGTATGAGTGATAATACCATGAATACGAGTGAAATATTCAGTAGTAGTGAGTTCATTCAAATGCCTCCAGTACATATTCTTCAAGATCGTCCCGGATGGATTCAGATACTGCCTTTGGATCCGATAGGTCGATGGCATGGACGTATAATGTGGATTTGTCATCCGACACATCGATCGTCAGCGTACCAGGAGTAAGTGTGATCGTGTTGGCAATTGCTGTGATGCCAACATCTGTTTTGGCCCGTATGGGTACGGCGATGATACCAGGTTTGATATCCAGTTTTGGCCTGAGGATGATCTTTGCGACGAAGATACTTGCTTTTATTATCTCTATTAAGAGGATAGAGAGGAATTTGACTTGTTTTGGGATATGCCTGATCGTGTTCTTGTAAGACAACTGCTTATCAAAGTCATAGAACGTCTTGAACGGTCGTATAATTATTGGTCCGAGTAGCATCCCCACGAGGAAGTTGTTCAAATTGATAATACCATGGACAAAACACCAGGCGAATCCGAGAGTTATGGAATATAATAAATATCGTTTCATCGAATCACTCCTGTTAGTACTGCGTCAATATAGGGTTGTGGATCAAGCAATTGCTCAGTGATGGCCTGGGACAGTATGACAAGGGGTTCTGCATAGAGCCCGAGGGCGATCACGGCAGCGGCCAATATTATGATCGGGATGTGTACACTGAGGGATGTGTTCGGTGGTCTATATTCCCCGTGTTCGACAAAGTCCCGTTCCTCCCCCCAGAACATACGCAGCCAGGCCCTGAACATGTAGAATAGGGTTAACACTGCAAAGAGGAGTGCAATGGCTACTGGTATGTAGTACTGGTCAAGGATCCCTGCATCGAAGAGCATGAACTTTGCAATGAAACCTCCCATGGGCGGGAGGCCTGCAATGGACATTGCACCGATCAGGAATGCACTGCTCAGTAGTGGTGCGCTCTGTACCATGCCGCCCATTTTGGTCATGTCCCTCGTGCCTGCGTGATGTATGATACTTCCGGATGTCAGGAACAACATGGATTTAGCAATGGCATGGTTCACGAGATATACAAGGGATGCGGTTATGGTGAGGGCTGTGCCCATGCCGATTCCCAGGAAGATATATCCGATCTGGCTGATACTGGAATATGCCAGTAGGCGTTTGACATCATTCTGACCAATGGCTGATATGGTTCCTATTATAATGGTGGCAAGGGCCAGGAATATAATGATCGGTTTGAGCAGGAACAGTGCATCCGTGAAGATCAGGAAATGGACCCGAAGGATACCGTATACACCTACTTTGATTATCACACCGCTAAGCATTGCACTGATGGGGGACGGTGCCGATGGGTGCACGTCCGGAAGCCAGTAGTGCATTGGGAATATGGCTGCTTTGTTACCGAACACGACGACAAATAAGAGGGCGATCACGAACACATGCCAGGGCAGTGTACCGGACTGGCTAAGGGCACTGACCTTCACTGCGATGTCAGCCATGTTGAGTGTGCCCAGTGTTGCGTATAGTGAGGCCACAGCGATCAGCATGACAATAGAGCCGATCATGTTGAGTACCAGGTACTTGAATGTGGCTTCCATTTTGTCGGAGGTCTTGGTATGTCCTCCTTTCCCCTGTGATACCACGAGGGCGCAGGAAGATAGGAGCAATATCTCAAAGAACACGAACATGTTGAAGATATCACCGGTCAGGAACGTGCCGTTCAGTCCTGCGATCAGCAGGTTGAAGAGGGAATGGTATGTCGAGCTAAGGGAGTGCTCCTGGATGTAGCCCAGTGAGTAAATGAGTGCCATCAGTGAGATACCTGAGCTGAGGAGCACCATACCCGATCCCAACAGGTCGGCTACCAGCAGGATCCCATATTTGCCCCATTCTCCGACCTCATACACCTGGATCCCATTGTCCCAGACGTGGAACAGGAGCTGGACACTCATCAGTAGCAGTACAATGGATACTGCTACGTTGAGATTATTCTGCAGCTTTGGGTGGGATCGCAGTAATATCATGACCGCAGCCATCAGTATTGGTATGGCGATCAGAAGTATGGGGAGGTGCTGCATAATGTCTATCATCCCCGCAACCTCTTCAGTTCATGGATATCCGTGGTCTTATATTCCTCGTAGATCCTGTATGCCAGTATCAGTATGAATGCTGTTGTAGCAAGACTGATTACAATGGCAGTTAACACGAGGGCCTGTACCAGCGGATCCACATAGTGTGTGCCGGTCGTTACCGAGATCACGGGTGCCATCACTCCATTTGCAATATTGTCTGTGAATATTGTACCACTGGCGAATGCAGATTCATTAGAGTCTGTGATGATCGGGACCTTACCACTG
>CAYRGB010000095.1:0-5215 GCA_964423715.1 uncultured Methanosarcinales archaeon
CATAGTGCTGGGAACCGGTAACAAGACCGAGATACTGATCGGCTATTTCACCAAATATGGAGATGGCGGGGTGGATATTGAACCCATTGGGGATCTCTACAAGACCAATGTACGTGAGATGGCCCGGATGGTGTGTGTTCCCAAAGGCATCCTGGCCAAAGCCCCATCTGCAGGGTTGTGGGAAGGGCAGACGGATGAGAACGATCTCGGAATGTCATACGATATGATCGACCACATCCTTCAGATGCTGCTTGCGGGAGAGGACAAGGATATCGCACAGCAGGCACTGGGAGTGTCAGCCAGTCAGATCGATTCCCTGCTCTGGCGGGTGAATCTCAACGCACACAAAAGAATAGCACCACCCATTGCGGATCTGGATGAGGTTCGCCAGGTGGACTGAACCGTGGACCGTGCGTGCGGGTCTCAACATCACCGGGATGGGAATGTGTTGGCTTGATGTGTGCGCACGAGAGGTTTCGCCAGGTGGCGTCTCGCGCAGGGGGGGACCTCGTAGATGCCGGGGGCAATGTTCCGTTCCCTCTCACGTTGCTGGGGGGTGTCGGATCGTGTGCCACATTTCCTGCATCGGTAACCCTGGTCAATACCGGCGGATTTCATTCGTTTGCCGCAGGATGGGCAGGTAGGATTGCTGACATCGTAGGCGCGTGCAAGGGATATGATCTCGATCTTCTCGATGTTCAGAGTGCTCTTCTTGACACTTCCGGATACCCGTACCATGTCATCGGGGATCAGTTCGCGTATCAGGCTGCGGAAGTTCTTTGTTGGCTCAAAGGCCGCACAGTCGATGCACCTACCATCTCTGTCGCAGACCGGGACGATGGTGTGCCCTCCCCTGATCGTGTGAGGGGGTTCGCAGATCCGGGCCTCAATGGTATATGAATGCATATCCTGGATATCGGCTATCTTCTCGACGGGGATCAGATGCAGATCAGTGCCCTGGTCCGTGCGGAAGATAGCATAGCGCTCAATAGGTTCGGAGACGATCATGTTGGAGGCTGAGGTGACAGCTTCAACGGTCTTGCCTCGTATCCCGAAAAGGACAGGGTCCGGTGAATGGGGTACGCAGACAACGAGGTCGTTTGCCTGGTCAATGGTGTCCCAGGTATCCGGATATGTGGCCATGTCGGCTTTCCAGACGCTCTCTTCATCCACGATCCGGGGTGTCCCCCATACAGCCATCTGCCGGTACGCCAGGTACTCATAGGTATGATCCCATCCGTCCCGGAGCATGGCTCCACAGGCTGCCAGGGCCCCTATCAGCCCTCGTCCGTTCTTATAACCTTTTGCAGGGAGATCAAGGTCATGGATGATGTTCTTTGCAGTGTCAATGGAGATAACCTCCCTGACAGTCCGGATAAAGAACTCTTCCAGTACTGCTCGCGTGTGTTCGTGATCCGTATCCGTCACAAAGACAACTCCGGGGTTTGTCCTTTCGCAGTCCATCTGTGCCAGGGATTCTATCCGTGATGTCACATGTTCCATGACCTTATTGGGTCTGTCGGTGTCCAGTCTAATGGCGATGGATGCATTGCCCCTAGTCTTGTAGGGAATGGTGGGGTTGAGCCGGATCAATAAAGGGTCTCCTATCACTGTCCCGTACTGTTGTAATTCATCCATGAGGACTGCACCCAGATAGGTGGTGCACATACCTTCCCTGGAATCCGTGTCATCGATACCTATAATCATTTTTGGTATGCCCTCATTTTTCCGAAATGCCAGCATGCTGGCTATCTGCGGAGAATTACTAAGAAATGCAAGTCTGATAAAGCTACCGGACACGTTGTCTGGTTATCAGCATGTAACATCTGAAACCCAAAAAATCGATGTTTTGTTGGAAAGGAATTCTCTCCTAATCTGGAAATCCGGAGTAGGATCAGTATCTGCACCCGTTCAAATACAACGACAATCTTTCGGAGATTTGCATCAGCAGACACTCTTATATAGATGTGTAAATACATAACTGATTGTCATGAACAAGGAGATGCTGATACATCAGATTATTGATGTACTGAGGCGAGCCAATTTCGTAGTCTCGGATCGATGTAATATCAGGCCTCGAAGTTTTGATCTTGCTGCAAGGCAAGACGATACCCTTCTATTCTGTAAAGTATTATACAATATTGACGGTATGAACGGGGAAACTGCCCATGAAATGAGGATCCTGTCCAGCTATCTGGGAGGCTCTCCTCTCCTGATAGGGGCCAAGACCCGCGACCAGATGTTGGAGGACAGTGTTGTATATATGCGTTATGACATACCCGCCTTCAATCTCCAGACCCTGTATGATTGTTTTGTGGAAGACGTCCCTCCCTTGGTATCGGCAGCACCGGGTGGACTGTATGTATCCATCGATGGTGATGTGTTGCGCGATGCCAGGATGACGATATCCATGTCACTGGGGGCCCTTGCATCTCAGCTAGGGGTATCCAGACGCACGATCAGCAAGTATGAGGAAGGTGGAATGAGTGCATCGATCGATATCGTACTGCATCTTGAGGACCTGCTGGATGTGGCACTTGCACGTTCCATCGATATCCTGCAGCCCTTTGTCAGACATGGGCGTACTTCTGGTCACGGCGAGGAAAAACGATCCTCTCCTCCGCAGGACGACATCATTCTGAACCTTATCCAGACTCTTGGGTATGATGTCCTCTCAACGTCCCAGGCACCGTTCAAGGCGGTGTCAAAGGATTATACGCACACTTTTTTGACAGGGGTCAACGAATACAACAACGCTATGATAAAACGTGCACATCTGATGAGCAGTATATCGGATGTCACGAGAACACAGTCTATCTATATCATAGAAGGGTACAGCCGGTTGGGATATGTCGATAACACGGTGCTCATCGAACGCGAAGAATTGAATTCCCTTGCTGATTCCGATGATATGGATACCCTGATAGCTGAGAGGGTAAAGTGTCATCTGGACGATCGATGAATCCCAAAACTCTAATATGTAAAAATCTCGTATGGAATGAGCAATGACTACCAACATTGCAGTTCTTGTATCAGGGCGCGGTTCGAACCTCCAGTCCATAATTGACAGCATTAAGAGTGGTTACATAGAGGATACCACTATAAAAGTGGTCATCAGCGATGTCTCTGATGCATACGCCCTTGAGCGTGCCAGGGACAACGGGATCGATGCTGTTTTCATTGTTCCATCGGAGCATTCGGATAAACATACTTTTGAAGAAAGTATCCTGAGGACCCTGAAAGAGCATGATGTGGACCTTGTTCTTCTTGCGGGTTATATGCGCATCCTTGGCAAACAGGTCATCCGGGAATACAGGAACTGTATCATGAACATCCACCCTGCCCTGTTGCCGGCTTTCAAGGGTCTGCATGCGCAGAGACAGGCATTCGAGTATGGTGTGAAGGTTGCCGGATGTACTGTGCATTTTGTGGATGAGGGCATGGATTCCGGTCCGATCGTCCTGCAAAGATGTATTCATGTACTGGAGGACGACACGGCGGATACCCTTGCTGATCGGATCCTTGAGCAAGAGCACCAGATCTATCCTGAAGCTGTAAAGCTCTTCATTGAGGGTAAACTTAAAGTGGAAGGTAGGATTGTATCACTCTCATAAATCGCTTGTAGATATTATTGTCATAACTAACGTGTAAAGCTCATTGATTATATATTAAAAAAGAATGGATGGAATATACATGTCTTATATCTCAGAAATCGACCCAGAGATCGCCAAGGCGCTGGAACTGGAAGCAGAGCGCCAGGACTTTAAACTGAACCTGATCGCATCAGAGAACTTCACGAGCCGTGCCGTCATGGAGGCGCAGGGTTCCATCATGACCAATAAATATGCAGAGGGCTACTCCGGCAAGCGCTATTATGGAGGCTGCGAATTTGTGGATATGGTCGAGGACCTCGCCATCGAGCGGGCCAAGAAGATCTTCGGTGCCGAACATGTGAACGTGCAACCCCATTCCGGATCGGGTGCCAATATGGCTGCATATTTTTCGGTACTGGAGCTAGGGGACACCATCATGTCCATGGACCTCTCCCACGGGGGACACCTGTCTCATGGTAGCCCGGTAAGTTTCTCAGGGCAGTTGTACAATATTGTACCCTATGGAGTGGATCAGGACACAGAGACCCTGGATTACGATGCATTATCGGAGATTGCCAGGGAACACATGCCACAGATGATCGTGGTGGGTGCTTCGGCATATTCCCGTACCATTGATTTCAAAGCGTTCAGGGATATTGCGGATGAGGTTGATGCCTATCTGCTGGCAGATGTCGCACATCTCGCAGGACTGATAGCTGCTGGTGTGCACCCGAACCCGGTTCCATACGCCGATTTCGTGACCACCACCACACACAAGACCCTGCGAGGTCCTCGTGGCGGCATGATCATGTGCAAAGAGGAATATGCAAAGGACGTGAACCGTTCCGTCTTTCCCGGGATACAGGGGGGTCCTCTCATGCATGTGATAGCGGCCAAAGCAGTGGCTTTCAAGGAAGCCATGAGCAACGAGTTCAAGAAGGACCAGGAGCAGACCGTCAGGAATGCACAGGCGCTGTGCCAGGGCTTGAAAGACAGGGACTTTGATATCGTGTCAGGCGGTACGGACAACCATCTGATGTTGCTCAACCTCAACAAGTATGACATGACGGGCAAGGATGCTGAGGTCTACATGAGTAAGGCCGGTATTGTCATCAACAAGAACACAATACCGTTCGAGACCCGTGGTCCCTTCGTGACCAGTGGCCTGCGGGCCGGTACGCCCGCATGCACCACCCGGGGTATGACTGAGAAGGAAATGGATGAGATCGCAGGTTTCATTGATACCGTTATACAGAATTATGCTAATGATCCTGTCCTTGAACAGGTGAATGCGGATGTGCAGCAGCTCTGCGCGAGCTTCCCCATTTATTCTCATTTACAGTTAAAGGGTGGGAATGATGTATGAGGGTGAGCGGTCCCGGATCATCGATGGCCGGGCACTTGCAAAGAAAATGGAGGCGGAGGTCAAGATAGAGTTGGGTGAGCTAAAGAGTGCTGGTATCACGCCGGGCCTTGCTACCATACTGGTGGGTGAGGATCCGGCATCGAAAATGTACGTGCGGCTCAAGCACAAGGCCTGTGACCGTGTCGGTATCTTCACAGAGGACCAACCTCTTGTGGCATCGACCACCCAGGAAGAGCTCATCGAACTCATCGAGTCC
>CAYRGB010000096.1:0-5163 GCA_964423715.1 uncultured Methanosarcinales archaeon
TCAGATGGTATGTGGATGGCAAGCTCCTCAGATGGCGCAAAGGAGTGGTGGTCTAAATGAGTTGGTTATTGTTAGAGGGCATTTCCCAGGTGTTCGAAAAGGATGGAGGTCAATCGACACAGGCATTGGATAATGTGAGTCTCGATATCAAGGCTCATGAGTTCGTATGTATCATAGGTACGTCCGGATGTGGAAAAACTACGTTATTAAGGATCATCGCAGGACTGGACACACCTGATTCAGGTATGATCACCCTGGATAACGAGCGTATTACGGTTCCTGATCCTCGGCGTGGGATGGTGTTCCAGGAATACTCCCTGTTCCCATGGAAGACAGTGATGCGCAACATAACGTTCGGTCTGGAGATGCAGGGTATAGGTAAAAAAGAGACCATTGAAACTGCTGATAAATACCTCAAGCTCGTCGGTCTCGAACAGTTCAAGAATAGCTATCCCTATGAGCTGTCTGGCGGGATGCGTCAAAGGGTTGCGATCGCCAGGGCACTGGCAAATGAGCCAAAGGTGTTGCTCATGGACGAGCCATTTGGGGCACTGGATGCCCAGACCAGGAACCTTCTTCAGCAGGAGTTGCTACAGATATGGGAGAAAAAAGGTGTCACCATCCTTTTTGTGACACATAGTGTGGATGAAGCGGTATATCTTGCAGACCGTATCGTTGTGATGAGCGCACGACCCGGAAAGATCAAGGAGATCATCAATGTAGGCCTCCCACGCCCGCGTGACCGAACCAGTCATGAGGCAAACGCGTTACGTGAGTGCCTGTTGAATATGCTGACCGAGGCCAGGGATCAGTGAAGAGAACGGTGTTGAAATAGGATTCAATACAATACAGGATCGATTGGTCAGAAATGTTTCCTTAACCGATCGATCATGTCAGAACATGTTCATTCTGCGGAGCGAACGACCACCTTTGTACCGGACTCAAAGCTCTTGATATCGACCTTTCCTACCAGTTCCAACCATTTATCTGCTCTTGCAAACCCTATCCTACAACCCGGGCGCACGATCATCTCACCACCACATATAGCAGATCCCGTAATAGTGACATCATCCAGCAGTGTCAGGTCATTGTTGGCATGCACATTACCACCGATCTTTGATTTTGGACCGATGACCGCACTATCCGTTTCCAGATCGTTTCTGATAAACGAACCCTTTCCGAGTTCAAGGGTGCCGCTCACTTTCAGTCCCTTCCAGAAATTCGTTCCGGAACCTACGACCATGTTACCATCAATGCTGATATTATCTTCAAAATAGGTCTTTTTCCTGACGATATATGTATTTGTATCTGCATGATATGTTATCGATCTGTCTTCCATCGATGATCACAACCCCGTTGATCCTGAAAATAATATAATGTTATCCTTCTTGAGAATAGCTCGATATACTGTTCTATGCATCTGTCGTACTGCTATTGTTCTTCGATCGCTTATATATCATATGGTCGCCGATCGGTGACGCTGATATTTACGCGGATGGTGGGTTCCCAATCCCGCGCTCAAGTGTGAATGTCCTGAATGCAATCATCTAGTTTTCTTTTTGGTACATGGTGAACACCATACTCATCACGCCAGTACCGGATGTCTTTATTAACCACGGTATCGATCACAATCTCCTCATCCGGTATTCCCATAGCCAGTACAAGAAGTATTTTCATCTCCTTTGGGATATCGATCGTCTTGCGCAGATCGTCCCTACGTACCAAGCCGATCACACAGCTTCCGATACTTTTTTCCATCGCAGCAAGCCGTATATTCTGGATTGCGATACCGGCGTCATATTGTGGAGAGGTACAGTCCGATCACCCAGTACGAGGATATATGCAGTAGGTCTCTGTCCTTTATGTGGTCCGTCCCAGTCCTTCAGGTAACCAGTCCATGATAGATGCAAAAAGATGTTTTCATTCTGTTTTGGATCACAGGAAAGCATATACCTGAGAGGCTGTCGGTTTGATGCTGATGCAGATATCCGTGCAATATCAACAAGTTCTTTCAGTGTATCTTCTGCGATAGGGATGTTCTGTTTGGATCGTCGGTAACATCTTGTCCGTGTGATCATGTCTCGCATCATTATAATGCCTCTGAATCGCGAATCCTGCTTATTTCAAACCTGCCCAACGTGATCAATGACATCGCCGTTGCAGTAACATCTCCTCCATCCTTGCCCCAGGAACCATTGGAATTCATGTTCCGGCATAACCACTTCACAGATATGGACAGTTCGTCATGGTAGCCTGCAAGCAACAGGGCCTGCATTGCAATGTTACTGGTCACAATATACTGCCAGCCTCCATCGTCTTCCCGCTGGGACAGGACCCACCTCACATGCCTATGAATAAGGTCGTTGTGTTTGTCAATCTCTCTTACATTATCCTGCTTCAGGAGAGCGGTGATGATCAGGGACACCGTTCCCACATGGTTCCAGTCCGAATTAAAACGATCAACAAGCCAACGACATCCCCTGTGATCTCTTTCTTCCATATCAGCAAGAGCGATCAGCGCATAGGTGGTATTGTACACGTCACTACTATAACTCCCATCTGTCTGTTGTTGGGTAATTATCCAGCGGGATGTGCCTGGAAGGACGATACCGACAGACGCGAGGGCAGAACAGGCTCGTGCGGTATCCCTTATAGAGGTATTCCATGAGTTCTCTTCATTACTGCGTAATAGGTTTTCCGTAAAGGTGACCGGAATGTTCCAGCACTGGTATGCCTTGATGGCACTTGAGAGTTCCTTGATCGTGGCTGGATGTTGGCTGTCGAGCCACAGTAAAGCATTTTCTATTCTTGCATCCATTTTGTTGTATGCCCAGACGGTGTTCAATCCTTCTGTGTACTGGCCCTCAGTTTCCTGATCGCTCCTCCGTACATGCTCTCCAGAGCCCGGATCATGGGTTCCAGTCTGTTCATTGGTATACCCATGAGCAACTCATCTCTGCCAATATCAGTCCTTCGTCGGCATCCATAACATCCCAGGGACATGTTAATATCGCCTGTCAGTATGGGTGTCGCGGTACAGTCCGCACAGGTGGCCTGGAAGGATGCGGTGCTGAAATTGACATTGCCACCTTCTTCATAGGTACGGGCTGGCACCAGTAAGTAGATCGTTTCCGGAAGATCAACAATTATTACAACATCTGGCTCGAAGTTTGCATTCTCCAGTGGACAGACCACGGTGGCGATCATACTCTCGCCTTCTAATTCGCATCGCTGTGCGATCATTTTGGCAGCAGCCTCAGGAGTTTTGTACATCCCGAGATTGCAGTGGAAATCTCCACACATCACTTTTCGAGATAGGGGAACCAGTCCCAGACTGGATGCACCCACAGGACACGCATGTTTCTCGGCTGGGACCACCAAGGACTCCCCGTTGCGAGCCCGCATGATGGATACGCAATGAGTTATACTCTTATCTGTTTCATCGTACCCCTCTGGGATTTTCTCGCCCTTCTTGACCAGTTTTACAGCTACGGGCTCATGGCGCAGGTCAAGATACTTTTTCAGTTTCTTGCTCATTTCCTGATTATTCATGTTATTTCCCCAATGTTGGCTAAGGAAAGAGAATTATTTAACTCTCTCTACAATATTGTCCACGATCGTTTCAAAAATCTTGTGCCACTCCGATGTGCCGCTCACATCTTTGTTGACATTTCCGTTATCTCCTACGGATGCCACCTCGGGTTCGATGGGAAGGGTCCCAAGTATCGGGATATCATAGTCAGCCGAAGCTTTATCTACGCCTCCACTCCTGAACACATCGATCCTCTTGTTGCAGTGTGGACAGATGATCCCGTCCATGTTATCAACCAGTCCGATTAGAGGCACTTTCATCATTTCAACAAACTTGAGTGATTTTCTTACACTTACCAGTGCAACATCCTGAGGCGTTGTGACCACAACGGCACCATCTACATTACCTATCAGTTGAACAATACTGAGCGGTTCGTCCCCTGTACCAGGTGGTAGGTCGATGATCAGGTAGTCCAGAATACCCCAATCCACTTCTTCAAGGAATTGTTTGATGGCGCCCATCTTGGCAGGTCCGCGCCAGATGATGGGTGAATCCTTGTCATCGAGTAACAGTCCGATAGACATCACTTTCAGGTTCTCCGATATCTGTACCGGTACGATACCTTTCTCACCCACGATTGGCCGTTCATCCTCGATACCGAACATCGTTGGGATGCTGGGTCCATGGATATCACAATCAAGGAGTCCCACCTTCTTTCCACGTGAAGCAAGTGCAGCTGCCAGATTTGCGGATATGGTACTCTTGCCAACACCCCCCTTACCACTCATAACCCTGAGCTTCTTCTTTATCCCCCGCAGGTTCGTTACAAGCTTTGATTCTTCAGGTTTTGTATTCAGCAAGCTTTCTGATGATTGAACATGATCTACCATTTTAAATTCTCCGATATTGCTATGTTATTATTGTTACGTTACATGCAAGCAATCGCTGATCCTGACGTAATTGCCACCTTTGATCTCGATCGCTTTTCCGGTTGTCAGTGCCAGTGCCACTTTTGCTCTTGCGCTCTGGAGATCGTCCCAGAAGGCCCGTCGTGAGATCCCTACCTTTTGTGCAGCTTCTTCCTGTTGCATACCTTCAAGGTCCACCAATCTCAGGGCTTCCAGTTCCTCTATCGCAAGTGCCACAACTTCCAGATTTAGAAGAGGCACACCTCTGGGTTTGAAATACAGTACGTCTGGCGTGTGCTCAACGCGCCTTGGGTTCTTGGGCCTTCCTCTATATTTCATAGCATCAGTATTCTCTCATGGGTGGTCAAATATATGACAATTTTGATTTACATTAGTATCCTAGAATTGGACACTTCACACCGCAATCATTGCTCACAAAGCACAAAAACTCTTCTATTCAGAAGAGTTTATCCATATTTTAGTCAAACTTTCATAATTTAACGAAAGCTACCGCTCGCCTCATATCATCTCCTGCATCTTCAATGTCCTTAATTGGTACAAATTGAAATTGAATGTCGCCATAGTCATTTTCACAGCAGCTCTTTTCACAGTTGTAACCATTATATGGCCTGCTCCAAACACGTTTTTAATAACTGCATATCCCCTTCCACATTTTGACCTCTTCCGACTAATTCTTCCATTCCTGAGCACGTCCATGATCCC
>CAYRGB010000097.1:0-5119 GCA_964423715.1 uncultured Methanosarcinales archaeon
GTTCTACATCCTTTTTATGGAATTTAAATGTTCGTTTTATTGGAAATCCCGTGGTGTACCATTCTGTGATAATTGCAGGACGAATGAATGTTTCAATGAAATCATGACTCCCCTTATTGTGGATGGAATATATATTATTGCTCACATCCAATGCTTTTAAGAGGAATGGTCGGTCATTTCCTTTCGACTGGGCACCAAAGGGCGGGTTCATCACCACAGCACAAGCATGCCCCTGGATATATTCTACATCTGTACACACAAATTCAACATCAACACCAAAACTCTCAGCATTCTCCCTGGCGATCTTGATCGCCCCCGGATCGCAGTCATAACCCACGACCCTCTCTGCCCCAAGCAGGCGGGCACCGATGGCAAGGATGCCGGTCCCACATCCCAGATCATATACCGTATCCCTCAGATCCTTTTTCATAAAGGCGAAATGCAGGATCTCCGCAGCCAGAATTGCTGGTGTTGCATACTGTTCCCGCGCAGGGTCAGGGTCCTCAAATCCGGCCACATCCTCAAGGAGCATCTCCAGTTTACGCTGTTTCATTGATCGTTATTCTCCTATGATCTCATCGAAGACCAGTTCCTCCCACTGGCGCTCTCCACACACGATCTCAAATTCAGGTGGTGTGAGCATCGGAGCCGGGAACCGCCCAACCTCGTCGATGGCTATCCTGGGACATGCGGTATTCACGTATGCATCCACCTTGAACTGCAAAAGCTGTTCAGGGGTTATGAGATCCATGGACAGTATGTGTGCCTCCTTACCATGCCGCTTCGCCATGTCTTTCAGGGACAGGGCAAGTTGCATCCGGTTCTGGCCGGTCTTGGTAGAGACCACTATTCCGATAAGGGATGCATCAAGTGATTTTGCGATGGATGCACTGCGCTGCCGCAGGATATTTGAAGGATCCACCCGGTGGACCTCATTGACAAAGGGATCTGCGGCATAGACTGGTCGTCCGGTGGCAAGCGAAACACCCAGAGGATGGAACTCCCCACTTCCAATATACAGGTACTCGTCACAATCCTCTGCGCGAGCCGATGAAAAATTGCACCCAAGGACCTGGCCCGGATGGGCCATCCTGCTATCTCCTATGGTGATCACACAATGTTTTCCGCTATCTTCGAGAACGCGACGCACCTCTTCCAGTTTGTGCACATGCTGCACCGTCGTGATCAGGCCGATATGCTGGCTTCCAAGAACCTCAAGTGCCTTTGATGCCACTTCTTTCACGTCCACAGAGGAAGCAGCTTCGATGAAATATACCTTTTTGGAATACGGGGTATCATTGAGTTCGGAATGGCCGAAGTGGAACACGATGTCGTTGTTATTGATCAGGGCAGTGTCCAGATCACAGGCACCATAGCAGGGATTCGCTGAGATCTCCACTGCTGCATCGGTAGCTCTCTCCATTCTGGAAGCGATCCCTATTGCCCGTCTCTTGAACCCTTCGGGAAACTGCAGACCCACTTTTTTTGGTCCAACACGTTTGATCACCTCGATCATATACTCGATCTTAAGATCGAATGCTTCACTGTTGCTCACCCGCCACCTCCTTAATGATCACACCATCTGAGTTGACATCGATATCGACAAGGGTTGTAACCTTCACACCATTTTGCCTTAGTTTCGAGGCACCCCTGCCCCTGCTGATCACAACGATCACATCAATGATATCAGCGCCTATACCCTGTAGGGCTTTGATGAGCACTTCCAGCGTACCACCGGTACTGATCACATCATCCACGATCAGCAGGCGATCACCTCTGTCAATACCGTTGATATACAGCTCTCCCCTGGAATACCCGGTGCTCTGTGACAGTTTTACCTCTCCCTCCAGTTCGTACTTTCGTTTCCTTACGATGGAGAAGGGGATCCTACTTTTCAACGACAGAGCTGTGGCCAGAGGAATACCCATTGCCTCGATCGAGAGGATCTTGTCCACATTCATATCTGCAATGTCGATAATGTGATCGGTGACCTCATCGATCAATCGTGGGTCCAGGGATGGAACGCCATCGGTAATCGGATGAATGAAATATGTATAATCACCCCGATTGACAATAGGGGCATTTCTAAGGGATTCTACCAGAATATCAAGCATGGTTATCTTTTACTTATGGATATGGATATTACGTTGACGTTCATTTGGCTGATGTAAAGGTCGCAACTACGGCAACGTCATCACGTTCTTCAGTTATCGCAGAATAAAGTGTTTCTTTATTTAAAAGTACTGGGTGATAGTATCGCCCACTACACTCCTCAGCAATACGTTCAGCAAGTACCGATCCCTTTTCACTGATATCGATGGCCAGCATATTGATTTTATAATGGGCTATCTGTCGGCATACCCGTATCAGCTCGCGCTGGATGTTTCCCCCTATATCCAGGGACACGTTTGCACTCCCATCAGTGACCAGTATCATTATTGGCACTGCAGATGGTTCTTTTTTCAATGCTTGGAGCAGGGTATTGAGACCTGTAAGAATGCCGGAAGCCATGGGCGTAGTTCCTCCGAATGGGACCTTTTCCAAATAACGTTTGGCTGCCTCAACCGAGGATGTGAATGGCAATACCAGGTCTGCAGAGCGACCGCTATAGGTCACCAGGGATACCCTATCCCGCCTCTGGTACGCATCCTTTAGCAGTGCCAGTACCACCGTTGTTGTGATCTGTATCTTTTCTTCCTCGTTCATGGAACCGGATGTATCAAAGACGATGTTGATGAGCGTGGAGACCCTTCGCCTGCGAACCTTCTCGCGCAGGTCTCCTTTTTTTATTACGATCTTCCCGTTCTCAGCATGGTGTGCGGCAGCCCGTACGGTTGGAGCAATGGCGACATCACTGATCGTCTCTCCTGGCATACGGAACCTGACATACCGTCCTCGCTTTGAGCGGGTCAGGACCTCTGCCCGTCGTCCTGATCGAAGCCTGCCTGTGACGATCTTTTTCTTCTGGCTCCTTCTGGCAAAATCGGTAAGGATCTTACTCACTGCCTTTTCATCCTCTTCCGACCCCGCAGAAGGAGTGCCACCCTGTGGTCCTGTATATTCCTGGCCTTCCGAAGGGGATGTGGTACCCTCTGGTCCGTTCGGCTTCTCAACTGCGATTGCCTTCTCTTCAGTGGCTGGTGATGTGGTAGGTGATATGGAGATTGGTGCTGTTTTTTTGTACCTGCCCTGCATATGGGTCTTGCTATGAACAGGGCTAACATCCGTCGGTGTCCTGTCAATTGGTTCGATAGTATTTGTTTCCTTATGTACATGGATGGATGTGCTGGGTGCAGTTTCATTGAATAGTCTCTCTCCTTTCATCCCCAGTTGCACAAAAAAGGTATTTGGTTCAATAACCACATAATCGGTATCCGCGATAATGAAAACGTCCTTTATCTCGTCCGGTCTCAACTGTTTGCTGGCCGGCTCCATGTGTTTCAGGATAGCATCGGAATCCGCTGGTCCGAATCCTTCGATACCCGATCTGGGAATTCGGATACACAGGACCGGTCTCCCTATATTAAAGATCTTGATACCATACTCGCGCAGGAGGTTTTGCCTCATACGTGAGGCAGCTGTATCATTGCTCATTCTTTATTCCGTTAGAACGTACCGTTCACGACCGCTTGGAGTTGTTCTACACTGAACTCCTCCTCTTCGAACGGTTTCTTGCGCATTCGGTGAGGCAGTACCATCTCTGCCGCCTCTATGATATCGTCGTTCGTGATCCGCTCCCTGCCTTCATAGGCGGCATTTGTCCTTGCCGTGCGTTCGATCATGATATCGGCCCGGTGTCCGTCCACATTGAACGCGATGCATATCTGGGCGATGGTCCTCAGGTTCTCTCGTGTGGATGTGACACGCCCAAGTATCTGTTTTGCCTTCATGATCTTCGAGCGCAGTCTTTCCTGCTCGGGTTCAAAATCCTTCCTGAATTTCTGAGCGTTTTCATTGAAGGCATTGCGCCGTTCAATGATCTCTATACGCTGTTCCAGATCCGATATCCCCTCTACTTCTACCTGCAATGCTATCCTGTCCAGCAGCTGGGGCCTGAGCTCTCCTTCTTCAGGATTCATACTTCCGATGATGATGAAGTCTGAAGGGTGGCTTACACTGACGCCTTCCCGTTCCACGGTGTTCACTCCCATTGCTGCAGCATCCAGGAGTGCATCGACCACGAAATCGTCCAGCAGGTTGATCTCATCGACATAGAGGATGTTGCGGTTCGCTTGGGCCAGGATGCCGGGCTCGAATGCTTGAACACCTTCCTTGACCGCTTTTTCAATATTCAGACTGCCCACAACCCTGTCCTCCGTGGCACCTACGGGGAGGTCTACTACTTTCATCGGGCGTTTTTTCACCTTCAATGACCCACGTTTGCGTTTATCCCGGCATTCCCAGCAAAACTTGTCAGGGTCTGCAGGATCGCAGTTGAACTTGCACCCCTCGATGATCTCTATCTCTGGCAGTATTTCTGCAAGACCTCTCACCGCGGTCGATTTTGCTGTTCCCTTCTGTCCTCTGATCAGTACACCGCCGATGGATGGATTGATCGCATTCAATATCAGTGCCCTGAGCATTATCTCCTGCCCAACGATGGCAGAGATCGAATACATAACCCTTTTGGTGCGACTGTCCATCTTCTCAATATCATCAAAGGATATCTTTTTGGGTTCGGATCGTCTCGGAATCTCCTTGATCATACCGGTAACTTTGACCTTACTCATGTTTCTTTACTTCCTATGCAGATGTTAATTAACTCTGTTACATGTATCTAAGTAGCAATCCCGAGACAAGTGCCAGAAATAGCAGTGCAAGTCCGATGAAGAACAGAATGAAAATAATTCGTATTCTGTCCTTCTTATTCTTCTTGACCCGGTTCAGGTCGATCAGGGCAAGTGTTGTGGTCGACAGAAATATCATGGCGGAGCACAGTATGAGCGATCCCGCCACCATTACGAACTCTGCTGTCCATGTAAGGGACTGTGCGTTGATCAGATCTATAAAAAAATCCTTACCATGTCTTTCGTATGCAGACGTGATCCACATCATCGTGTATGATATCTCTGCGGCTCCAATGATCGAAGAACATATCGCTGTGGACAACAGTGTGATC
>CAYRGB010000098.1:0-5078 GCA_964423715.1 uncultured Methanosarcinales archaeon
TAGTCTATGTGATAGGATCAAACTGGATGGGACGCAGGGGGCTTCAAAAATTAGAATGATCTTTACATCCCAAATTTCTTCATCATTTTTTGCATGTTGAACTTGCCACCACGCATCCCTTTCATGGCATTCTGCATCATTTTATGATATTTCAGCAGCTCACGTACATTCTCAGGATTACACCCTGAACCCCTTGAGATCCGCTTTATGCGAGAACTTCCTATAGTACGTGGATTGAGCATCTCTTCATCGGTCATCGAATCCATCAATACACGGTAGCGTGCCATCTTATCACCAGTGGTGTTGTACGCCTCATCGGATATCTTGCCTCCAAGGCCACCAAGAGGGAGCATCTGCATGATCTGTTTCATGGGTCCCATTTTGTTCATGGCTTCCAGTTGATTATACATGTCTTTGAGCGTGAAGCGCCCGCGCATCATGGACTCAATATCAAGATCCTCTTCTGTGAGTGTCTCCTCTGCCTTTTCAATAAGGCTTTTGATATCACCCATTCCCAGCAGTCGTGAGATGAAACGATCTGATTCGAACTTCTCAAGATCATCAGGAGTCTCCCCCACACCAATAAACGCGATCGACGAGTTTGTTTCTGAAACCGCGGACAGCGCACCACCACCCTTGGCGGTACCATCAAGCTTTGAGATCACGACTCCGGATATCCCTATCGATTCATTGAATGCCTTAGCCTGTTCGCTCGCCTGCTGGCCAATGGCACCATCCAGGACCAGCAATTTATAATCCGGCACTGCCACCGCATGAATACGCTCCATCTCATTGATCAGGTCAGCCTCCAGTGAATGGCGACCTGCAGTATCCACGATCAGCACATCATTCTTTCCTAACTCATTCAAACCGCGCTCCACAATACCCACAGCATCGAGATTACCATTTTCACCATAGAAAGGGACATTCAGTTTATCACAAAGAGTGCTTAATTGCTGATATGCACCCGGACGGAACGTGTCGGCACACACAACTGCTGGTTTGAGCCCTTTTTTCTGGTAATATCTTGCAAGCTTGGAGGTCGTTGTGGTCTTACCACTGCCCTGCAAGCCGATCATCATGATCGTCTGGGGTTTTAATGGTATATCCGTACCCTTCCCGATTATATTGATGAGTTCCTGATAGACGATCCTGATCACATGCTCGCGTGGGTTCATCCCGGCAGGGACATCTTCCTTCAACGCACGTTCCTTGATCTGAGTGGACAACTTCATCACAAGCTTCACGTTCACATCTGACTGAAGCAAAGCTCTCTGTATGTCCTTTACAACCTCATTCACAATGCGCTCATCGATACGGCCAGCACCAACCAATTTTTTCAGGGCATCCTGTAACGAATTGCCGAGTTTGTCCATTACCATTTGACGATCATCCTTATTCATTGATCATATATACTTATCATGCAAAGATGCTATTCTTGTTTAATAACCTTTTGAGAACATATCAATTATGAATGAAGAGAACAAGAACAAGCATAGAAAAGATATAGCGGGGGATGGATTCGAACCATCGGTCTACGGGTTATGAGCCCGTCGGGATCTCCTGGCTACCCCACCCCGCTTCAAGGTGGTGCATGCTTGTGTGATTCCCCATAATAGTATCATCACTGATAAAGGTTGCGTATGGAAACAGGAGAATCGTCTTTATGGCGGATTTAACCACATACCTTTGGATGTGTTTGGGGAGTCACACAGAGGCGTACTGCCATAAGTTTACAGGTTATATACAACCCAAAGAAGGCTATAAATCAAGTAATCGCTTCATAATAATATGGAGGAGTTCAATGGCATTGCCTGATAGATTCAAATGCATTATTGTAAACTGGGACTATATGTACAACCTTTGCAGGGACGTCTCTAGTAATGTAAAGGATTCAGAAGTACCAACCCAAAATTATAATTGCCCTTGCGCGTGGTGGATGGTTCGCAGGCCGTGTGATGTGCGACTTTCTGGGACTTGAGAGCCTTACAGGCCGCAGGATCGAACATCATTCCAGCACGATCACCTGGTGAGGAAGCACGGGTAATGTATCCCTTGATAGAGAATGCCGTATCTGGAAAAAGGGTGCTGATCATTGATGATATCCTGGACACAGGCAAGAGCGTGATGAATGCCAGGGATCATGTACTGCAACAGGAACCACAGGAGGTCAGGACAGCAGCACTCCAATATATGTACAGTTCACAGATAGAACCTGACTACTGCAGGGAACATCTTGAAGAATGGGCCTGGATCGTCTATCCATGGAATTTCATCAAGGATATGACGGACATTGTTTCTGTCCTGATGGAACGGGAGAATATTGACAGATGGGACATACCACGATCAAATATGGCCTCTACGAACACCATGCGATCGACCCTGTATCCTTTGAGGTCGCACAGCCCGGCCGATTGACAGAGATACTTGACGAGATGGAACGCAGGGGGATGGTTGAGACCATTGCGATAAAGGGGCAGACGTTCTGGAAAAAGAAATAAGATGCTCGATGCTGTCATCGTAAACGTTTAAACCTATTACAGCAAATAGGAGGTCGGTGAACGGATGCCTCACAAATGTACCAGATGCGAAAAGATATTTGAAGACGGTGCCTCGGTGATCCTGGACGGCTGCCCCAACTGCGGGTGGAACAAATTCCTGTATGTGAAAGGCACAGAAGAAGAGGCATCTGAAGAAAAAGAGATACCAACTGAAGAGAAGGACGAGGAAAACACATCCTCCGAACCAGCCGAGGAGTTCATCCGGGAAATCGATGACATTATAGGCATTGAAGAAAAGGAACGAAATGTTGTGGAAGAAGATGGTGAACGGGTGGAATCCGTCAGGATCCTAGGACCAGGTTCCTATGAGCTGAACCTTGATTCGCTGCTACAGCGCAAAGAGATCATAATGGCGATCAAAGAGGACGGAACATACGCTGTGGACCTTCCATCGGTGTTCAAGGACAAAAAGAAGAAGAAGAAATAATATGTGGTTACCGCCTCAATCTTTTTTTTATGTCTTTCGATTTGATCCAGCGATCGATGAAGTACATCTTTCCTTCACTTACATCCATCGAACCGATCAGAGTATATCATTAAAGGTAAAAGGATATGAGATCTTCTGACCCTCGATTCTGGGAGATAGACCTCTTACGGGGCAACGCGATCATACTGATGCTGGTGTTCCATCTGCTCTACGATCTCAATTATCTTGGAGGATATGACACCGGTATTAAGGATGGGATCGAACTTTTTGTGGGAAGGAGTGCTGCAGTTCTATTCATATTCCTTATAGGAGTGTCTCTGACACTCAGTTACTCCAGATATGCAGGACAGCATTCTGATCAAAGGGGAGCATGTTGGAAATATTTAAAAAGAGGACTATACATATTTTCCTGGGGATTGGTCATTACCGTAGCAACCTGGATATTTGCCAGGGAAGGTCTGATCATGTTCGGTGTCCTTCATTTGATAGGTATATCTATAATTATTGCCTATCCATTCCTGAAATATAGGTACCTGAACCTATTTTTAGGTATAACTGTCCTGATCTCAGGGATGTACCTGAAGAACATACCTGTAGACCACAACTGGTTACTATGGGTAGGACTTCACACCCGTGACCTCTATACATTTGACTATTTTCCCATTCTTCCTTGGTTTGGGATGACGCTCATTGGCATCTTCGTGGGAAACTCGCTCTATCGCCAGCATACGAGGTGTTTTTCCATACCTGACATGTCAGCACACGCACCCATACGATTACTATGTCTCATGGGCCAGCGGTCACTGTTGATCTACCTGGTGCACCAGCCTGTTATCATCGGTTTGATGTATCTGATGGGACTTGTGGACCCTGACCACATCATATTTGAACTTTATTGACGTGCTTGTGGAAAAAGGCAGGAACCCTGTGTACGAATCCCTTGCTGAGAAGGTGGGACGTATCCTTGAGATGTGGAAGGACAAGAACAGGGATTACGAATCGATCTACATTGAAGGTGCCAGGATCATCAGTGAGAAGGAAAAGCTCAGCAAACGACAGAAGGATCTCAGGTTTTCAGAAATGGAATACTCCATACTTCTGGATATGGAGAAGAAGATCGGAGAGGATAGTGCCATCATTGGTGATGTCAGCGAACTATCAGGCAAGTTGAGGGAACACATCTTTGAAAACTGGGCTTTGCAGCCGACCGCAGAGAAAAAGGTTGAAAATGAAGTTCGCAGGTTTGCGCGCAGATGCGTGAAGAAATATGGCGTACCTGTAAAGGAACTGGATCCACTTTATTATGTACTGCTCGAGGACGTGGAGAACTATGGCACATAAGATCACGATCAACGACCTGACCATAGAATATGACCTTATCCGGCGCCAGATCATGTATCCGAGACTGGAGTTCAAGACCGGCAAACTGCGTCTGATCCTGCCGAAAAACTACGGGAACCACGAACATCTTATCGAGAAACATAAACTCTGGATATGGCGGCGGCACTGTGAGATCCAGGCAGCATTGAGGGATTCAGAGAACAGGGAACTCGATCTGAACAGGACTGATAATGAGTTCAAACATCTCGTGCATTCCTGTGTTGAGCGTATGGAAGAGGAACTGGATGTAAGCGTCAATCAGGTACGCTTCAGGAAAATGAAGACGAAATGGGGAAGTTGCAGCTCCCGGGGAAACCTGAACTTCAACACCTACCTGAAATACCTGCCCGATCATCTGATCGAATACGTGGTCTACCATGAGATGGTCCATCTGATCGAGCTAAAACACAATGACCGTTTCTGGGGATTTATTCGTGACAGGTACGAGGAGCGCAGGGAACATGAAAAAAGCCTATCAAGTTACTGGTTCCTGATACAACGGATGAGCGGGTGATGTGTTCTGGACCCCAGCTCATAAAAAATCCGTGATCCGGGT
Organism: uncultured Methanosarcinales archaeon; assembly: GCA_964423715.1. Lineage (GTDB taxonomy): Archaea > Halobacteriota > Methanosarcinia > Methanosarcinales > Methanosarcinaceae > JAIOTO01. The sequence goes on from CAYRGB010000098.1 coordinate 4,925, forward strand.
CTGCCTGTCATCCACCTTCTCAAGTTTTGCCACGCCGATTCCCACTAACCGCAATTTCCTTTGACCTGCGAATTCATGGAACAGGCTTTTTCCGGTCCGCTGGATAGTCACAAGATCATTGCTGGCCACACCAAGGGTCCTGGATCTCGTATAG
>CAYRGB010000099.1:0-5067 GCA_964423715.1 uncultured Methanosarcinales archaeon
ATTTATAAAATGGCCACCAAATCACTGGAACTTGCCGAGAAGTATGGTGCTGATGAAGCAGAGGTTTATATCTCAAGCAGCAGGTTGACAAGTGCGAACATCCGGAAAAATACGATAGAGGGTGCAAAGGAGCTTGTGTCAGAGGGCATAGGTATACGTACTGAGATCAATGGGGCCATAGGTTATGCCAGTACCAACATTATCAGTCGTATCGATGATGTTGTAAAAGCAGCAGTAACATCCTCCCGGGTAAGGGAAAGTGATCCTGATTGGTTATCATTACCATCGAATACGGATTATCCGGACGTGTCCAATGTATTCAGTGATCGGATCGATAACATTGATCTTGGTGAATGCATAGATCTAACTCAGCAGATGATCGATGGTGCGACATCTATCCCTGATGTCATTGTAACATCCGGATCCTTCTCACGCTCTGTTGGAAAACAATTGATACTAAATACCAATGGTGTGGAGATCAAAGATCAAGGTACAGTAGTATCCGGTTTTGTGGATGTGTCCACTACCGGAGATAACATATCTACAGCCTACGATTATAGTGTCTCCCGTAGTCTTGACATTGATTTCTCTGCAATAGGAAGAAATGCTGCGGACCTGGCATTAAGATCGATAAATGGTATTTCTATAGAAACACATAGGACGAACGTGATCTTCCATCCGTTTGCGTTCTCGGACATTCTTGAGAGCACCTTCCTTCCGTCCATTGATGCTGATAATGTTCAGAAGGGGCGCTCCAGTCTAGTTGGAAAGTTGGGTGAAGACATCACTGTGCCCAAACTGACATTCGTGGATGATGGGACCTTACCAGGTGGTATCGAAACATCAGTATCCGATGATGAGGGTACACCTTCACAACGTACAACGGTGGTTGGGAATGGAGTACTTGATTCGTATCTGTATGATAGTTATACGGCCGGGAAGGGCAACGTCAACAGCACGGGGAATGCCGTACGTAATTCATATGTCTCCAATCCATCAGTAGGGATCAGGAACTTCATTGTGGAGTATCCACCAAGTGACATTATCTCTGAGACCGATGAGGGCGTGTTCGTAAATATGGTGATCGGTGCCCATACCGCAAACTCTATCTCTGGAGATTTTTCGGTTGAGGCGAGAAATGCATTTACGATAAAAAATGGTCAGATTGATAAGTCTATAAAGTCTCTCATGATCTCAGGGAATATATTTGAGATGCTCAGGAATGTCACAGGCGCAGGATATGATGTTAAGAAAGCTGGAGGTCTGGTGACACCATCCATTAGAATTAAGAGCGTTAATGTTGTGGGTTGATGATCGGTATATATATCAGAAACACCTTCTTACCGTGCCGGATATTGACACAAACAACTATATATATTCTATAATAAGTACTATGATAGGAACTATCTGTATGACGAGAAATAGATGAGTAGATATATAATTATATATCTCGACAACAAGTCTATTTAGCATAACAGATAATATGATACTACAGTTATTACAGCTTTAATTATTATTATTGAGCTAGGGTGCTAATATGGCTGAAAGTGATAGGATCAAGATACTTGTTGTTGATGACGAACCAGACAATGTGGAATTGTTAGGTGCCTATTTATCTTTAGATTATGATATAGTTCCTGCTGACAGTGGAAAAGAAGCCCTTGATAAGCTAAACACCAATGAAGATGACTTGCCGGACCTTGTATTGATGGATATTATGTTAAGAGAGGGTATGGATGGTGTGGAAGCTGCCCAGAAGATTCATCAAAAATATGATATTCCGGTAGTGTATATTACTGCCTATGCTGATGACAGTATTATGCAGAGAGCAAAGTTGACCGAGCCGTTCGGTTATGTCCTAAAACCTTTTGAAGAATCTGAACTGCGGACCAATATTGAGATTGCTCTCTATAAATACAGAATGGACAGAAAGGTCAAAGAGAGCAAAAAATGGCTTGAGGCTGTCCTCAACAGTATAGCAGATGCAGTGATCGCTACCGATGAATCTGGTAATATAAAGTTCATCAACCCATTCGCAGCGGCACTGATGGGCTGGAGTGAAGAGGGGGTGTTGGGCTTACCTCTTCAGGACATATTCAAGATCGAAAGCGAAGAGAGTGGTACCAAGGTAGAAAATCCTGTAGAAAAAGTGATGCGGGAAGGGATGTTCTTCGGTCTGGAAAGTAAGACCTTTTTGATCACCAAGAACAATGACAGGATACCAGTTGATATAATTGGTTCCTCAATTAACAATGAATTTGGCACTCTTATCGGAGTTCTGATCGTATTCTATGATATTTCTGACAGGAACCGGATCGAGAACATAATCTATGACCGGAATGCAAGTCAATGACATATACATATATGGTACATGGCTGTTTCACACATAAATCTATGTTTGCCTAAGATAGTTGATATTTATCTTCGGTTCTTTATTGATGTTTCTTCGGTTCTTTTCCGTCAATATTTGAAATGATACCTGCTTTTTCCAACTTATCGAGCTTTTCCTGCATGTCTACATCTGTCTGCTGAGTACCGCGTATATCAACTTTATTCACAGTACCCGACGTTGATGATCCATCGGCATTCTGACCGACGGACTCTGGCTTTGCTTTTTCCAGCGTACTGTCCTCATCGACATATTGTACGGATGTCGCGGGTTTATCAGCACTGCTCTTGGTTGCCGAAATCCCTGATACCATATCCTTCAGGTAGAGATGATAATCCTTTGTAACCGCAAAATACGCTCCTGATAGCAGGCATATTGCGATCACGATCCATATTCTGGATGTGCTGGTAGCTGTGGATGCAGATTCGCTTCCTTCGCCCTCTTCGGTTGTCGATGTTCCAGAGGTGGATGCTTGGGTCGTTGATGTGGATGCTTGGGTCGTTGATGTGGAACTTCCTTCCTGGAACGATGGGGTAGATTGAGAAGATGGTGGTTGACCATCCTCTCCTGTGTATTCGATTATTGCAAAGGGTGAGAATACCTCATCTGAACCGGCAACCTCGTAGTAAACATAATCCTCATCCTCACCGGTTTTCTGTGTTGTGAGGATGAACCACTGGTTATCACTATATGTTGCCATCCTTATTGAATACGCTGAAATGTGGTTCTCTGTGATCCAGGGTTTCTCTACCTTAAATCCAATGCTAGCAGATACAAGATAGTTCTTGAACATATTATCTCCAACCCAGATGTTCATGTTTTTGTAGACTCTTGCATCTGGGGGTTCAGACACTAGAGTAGAGGTGCCTTTGAGCACCTCAACGATCGCTTTGACCTGCCCGACATTTATGTCCGTTGTCAAATTGATATAGTCGACGGGGTTCTCCTCTGGAGTGAAATCGTAATATATCTCAACGTCTTTTGCAGCAAATCGCATTTCAACGTCCTTGAACTCGATATTATCGTAGTCCTCACCACTGGTCATGGATGCTCCGCCACCGCCTCCAGAGCTTCCTCCATCATCGCTATTACCAGATGAAACGGTTGTATAGGTAGCGGAACTGTCCGATACATTGTTACCTATGGCATCTTCTGCCAAGATATGAACACCATGGGTCCCTTCCTGTGCTATGATGCTACCTTTCCAGATGTTACTACCTTTGAACACCAGATTGATCCCATCTGCAGTAACACTTACTACTTCAGTATTATCAGTCGCATTGACAGTAACAAGAATCGAATTGCCTACGTATGGTCGGGGTTGGTCGAGTGTCACATTATGGATCACTGGATCGGTGTGGTCTGTGATCTTGAGTGTCGTTGCTGTATCATTTATCCATGTTGTGTTGATGTTGCCGATGACATCCACAGTACGTGTACTGATCTCATGGGTCGTATTTTCAGACAGACCTGTGGCATTGTAATAATTGTTCGAGGAATTTGTCTGGAATACCCCATCAAGGTAGATCATTGTATGATCAAAGTCAGTATCTACGGGATTATTCCAGATCCAGTAGATCCATGTGTAGTCTTTACCTGATTGACCGAGATTGGTCACATTTGCCGGGGGAGTTGTATCAATATTAAAATTGATCAATGGTGATGCATTTTCATTACCTGCGCTGTCGTTGGCATAGACAATAATGGCATGTGCACCGTCCGGCAAAGTCGGAAGGATTGTATCAACACTTGGCGTATTGCTCGCGAAGGTCATATTTTGAGATCCGTTGAGACTATACCACCATGTATTCACAGTTTCATCTGCACCTACGCTAAGGGGGACTTTATCGGTAGCATAATAGTGGTCATCAATCGGGCGATTAACAGTGATCGTGGGTGCGGTGGTATCGATCACAATATTTTTGTTATCTCCCAGTGAATGTGTTGCACCGGGCGATGGCAATGTTAACACGGCATCGTTACCTGCATTATCCTTGATAGTGCCGCTCAATGCATCAGTAGCAGTGTAATCCAGATCGAATGACGTGTCACCGGATTGGATAGTGTGCGTGAAGACCAGAGTAGGACTGCCTGAACCTGACGAGTAATCCACGGCCCAGTCAGTGAACCCTGTCTCAAGTATGAGTTGCGGCATACCTGTGACATCCACATTCTCATTAAAGGTGACCGTGATGTTGATCACATCACCTGCACGGTACGTTCCATCAGAAGTTGTCGATGATACATCAGTGACCGTTGGGAGTGTGCCATCGATCACAATATCCCTGTTATCTCCCAGTGAATGTGTTACACCGGGTGATGGCAATGTCAATACGGCACCGTTACCTGCATTATCCTTGATAGTACCGCTCAATGCATCAGTAGCATTGTAATCCAGATCCGATGATGTGTCACCAGACTGAATCGTGTATGCGAAAATCAGGGTGGCACTGCCTGAACCTGACGAGTAATCCACGGTCCTGTCAGTGGAACCAGTTTCAAGTATGAGTTGCGGGGTTCCTGTAACATACACACTCTCGTTAAAGGTGACCATGACGTTGATCACATCACCTAAATGGTACGTTCCGTTAGAAGTGTTCGATGAAACATCAGTGACCGTGGGTACATTCGTATCAACATCGAACGTCACTAATCCAGAACCAAGATTACCCAGGAAA
>CAYRGB010000100.1:0-5018 GCA_964423715.1 uncultured Methanosarcinales archaeon
TGATGACCGACCCGCTGGACAGAACTTTGTTGTTGCTGTTATGTCATATGAGGGTCATAATATTGAGGATGCACTTGTCTTCAATAAAGGATCAATCGAACGTGGTCTTGGAAGAAGTCATTTCCTAAGGACGTTCGAAGGTGAGGAACGTCGCTATCCTGGGGGACAGGAGGACAAGTTCGAGATCCCTGATTCGGAGTACAGGGGGGCACGAAGTTCAGAGGCATATGCGAATCTCGACGTGGATGGTCTTGTAAACCCTGAGACATATGTAGGACCCAATGCCGTATTGATCGGAAAGACCAGTCCGCCACGTTTCCTCGAAGAACAGACAGATCTTGGTATTACTGTGGAGCAGAGGCGAGAAAGTGCTATCACAATGCGTTCGAACGAGAAAGGCGTTGTGGATACTGTAATACTGACCGAATCCATAAATGGTACACGGCTGGCAAAGGTAAAGGTAAGAGACCAGCGGATCCCTGAGATCGGTGACAAGTTTGCATCCCGACACGGGCAGAAAGGTGTTATTGGATTGATAGTACCTTATCAGGATATGCCGTTCACAGAATCCGGGATGGTACCTGATCTGGTGATCAATCCACACGCAATTCCTTCCCGTATGACGGTTGCACATGTTCTGGAGATGATCGGAGGTAAGGTCGGATCGTCTGAGGGTCGGCGTATTAACGCGACTGCTTTCTCTGGAGAAATGGAAGATGATCTGCGTGAAGGTTTGACGAAGCATGGTTTCTCCCATACCGGAAAAGAGGTATTCACTGATGGAGTTACCGGAAAGATGATCCCGGCCGATGTATTTGTAGGTGTGATCCTGTATCAGAAACTGCATCATATGGTTGCGTCAAAGATACATGCCAGGTCCCGCGGGCCTGTACAGGTGTTAACCAGACAACCTACTGAAGGCCGAGCGCGTGAAGGTGGTTTGAGGTTCGGTGAGATGGAAAGGGATGTCCTTATCGGGCATGGTGCTGCAATGACGTTGAAGGAAAGATTGCTTGATGAGTCTGATAAGGTCGTTGAACTCGTGTGTGCTCATTGCGGTATGGTGGCTACATTCGATAGGCGAAGGAATGTGCGGTACTGTTCGAACTGTGGTGCTGAAACTGATATTCACCCGGTGGAAATGAGCTATGCATTCAAGTTGCTACTTGACGAGATCAAGTCACTGGGAGTGGCACCCCGGATTAGATTAGACGATGCTGTATGATGTGGTGATTCATAATGGATAATACAATGCCTTCAATTCCCAAAAGGATCGGTGCGGTTAAATTTGGCCTCATATCACCAAGAGAGTTCCGGAAAATGAGTGTCACATCGGTCATTGCTGCAGACACGTATGATGATGATGGTTATCCGATCGATATGGGTCTTATGGATCTGCGTCTTGGTGTGATCGATCCAGGATTGAAATGTAAGACATGTGGTAGTCGGGCAGGGGAATGTCCAGGTCATTTTGGACACATTGAACTTGTTGCACCAGTGATCCATGTAGGTTTCAACAAGACCATCCGAAAAGTATTGCGTTCGATATGCTGGAATTGTAGCAGTCTCTTACTTGAAGATAAGAAAAAGAACGAGTTTCTTGAACAGTTCGCGAAATTAAAGGATATGGGTCATCTTCCAGATGCACTCATCAGTAATATATTCAAAGAGGCACGAAAAACGAAAAAATGCCAGTATTGTGGTGAAGTCCAACGGGAGATCAAATTCGAAAAACCCTCCGATTATGTAGAGGACGGGCGCAAGCTATCTCCTACAGAGATACGTGATCGGTTTGAGAATATTTCAGATGACGATGTACGTGTGATGGGTATGGATCCGGAATCAGCCCGGCCGGAGTGGATGATACTAACGGTCCTCCCGGTGCCACCGGTCACAGTGCGACCTTCGATCACCCTTGAGTCCGGTCAGCGTAGTGAGGATGATCTGACACATAAACTGGTAGATATCATACGTATTAACCAGCGTTTTCAGGAGAATCGAGATGCAGGTGCTCCACAGTTGATCATTGAGGACTTGTGGGAATTGTTACAGTATCATGTGACCACATTCTTTGATAATGAGGTATCAGGGGTACCGCCGGCAAGACACAGGTCTGGAAGGCCTCTGAAGACATTGACCCAACGTTTGAAGGGTAAGGAGGGACGTTTTAGAGGTAGCCTCTCGGGCAAACGTGTTAATTTCTCGGCGCGTACAGTCGTGTCTCCGGATCCTAACCTGAGTATCAATGAAGTCGGTGTTCCGTTATCTATTGCAAAGCATATGACCATTCCTGTACGGGTAATATCTCGGAACCTTGAACTTATGAAGACATATGTCTTACGTGGAAGCTCCGTGCATCCAGGAGCTAATTATGTCATCCGTAATGATGGCAAGTGTCTAAAGATCACGGATCTGAATCGGGATGAACTGGTTGAGGCTCTTGAGCCGGGATGGACAGTGGAACGACAGATGCAGGATGGAGATGTCGTGCTTTTCAACAGACAACCATCTCTGCATAAGATGAGTATCATGGCACATCATGTAAAGGTTCTTCCAGCCAAGACATTCAAGCTCAATCCAGCCGTATGTCCTCCGTATAACGCTGATTTTGATGGTGACGAAATGAACATGCATGTGCTTCAGACCGAAGAGTCAAGAGCTGAGGCGAGTATTCTGATGCAGGTACAGGAGAATATCCTTTCGCCTCGTTTTGGCGGACCTATCATCGGTGGTATACATGACCACATTTCAGGTATGTTCCTTTTGACCCGGAACGAGAAGATGATCAGTAAAAATGATGCACTTGAACTTCTCAAGAAATCAGAGATCAGAAAGTTACCTGAACCTGCGGGATACGACGATGCCGGCGAACCATACTGGAACGGAAAGCAGATATTCAGTCAGATCCTTCCAAAAGGTCTTGATCTTGAATTCCAGGCAGAGGTCTGCTCAAAATGTGCTGTGTGCAAAAAGGAGAAATGCGAGGAAGATGCCTATGTTAAAATCCGGGACGGTGAACTGCTCATGGGTACCATTGATGAAATGGCCATTGGTGCTTTTAAGGGTAAGGTCCTTGATAAGATCGTCAAGAAATATGGTTCTACTGCAGGTGCCAAGTTCGTGGACGATGTTACCCGTCTTGCTATTAGAGGCGTTATGCATACGGGCCTGAGTTTTGGTATCAGTGATGAGGATATCCCCGAGGATGCAAAACATGACATTAAAGTTAATCTTGAGAATGCTGAGGCCGATGTCTCAAAACTTATCGCTGCATATGATGCAAAGGAACTTGAACCTCTTCCAGGCAGGACCCTAGCCGAGACTATCGAAATGAGGATTATGCAGAGGCTTGGTAAGGCCAGAGATGAGGCAGGTAATACTGCCGGTAACAAGCTTGGTCTGGAAAACTCTGCGGTCATAATGGCAAAATCTGGTGCAAGAGGTTCAATGTTGAATCTTACCCAGATGGCTGCATGTGTGGGCCAGCAGGCGGTTCGTGGTGAACGTATACGACGAGGATATGCAGGCAGAACTCTCTCACATTTCTATAAAGGCGACCTTGGTGCGGATGCTCATGGTTTTGTCAAATCGAGCTACAAAAGTGGGTTAAACCCTACTGAATATTTCTTCCATGCTATTGGTGGGCGCGAAGGTCTTGTAGATACGGCTGTGCGTACTTCACAGTCTGGATATCTGCAAAGACGCCTTGTGAATGCTCTTCAGGACCTGGAGGTCCAGTATGACGGATCTGTACGTGAGACCCGGGGTGTTGTGGTCCAGTTCAAGTATGGAGAAGATGGTATCGATACCACGAAAAGTGATTATAATAAACCTGAGACTATGCATAAGATCGTCAGTTCAGTTACTGGAAAGGAGGTGGTATAATGGCTATAGGTGAGGCAACCATTGATTCTATGATAAATAGTATTCCTCTTCCGGCAATCATTAAAAGGACTCTCAAAGAGGATGTCATGAAGGTGGGTGTCACTAAAAAGGAACTGGAAGAGATCATCGAACGTGTGGTGGATGGTTATAATTTTTCATGTGTGGAACCATGTGAGGCAGTTGGCGTGATTTCAGCGCAATCTATCGGTGAACCAGGTACCCAGATGACCATGCGTACCTTCCACTATGCAGGTGTGGCCGAGATTAACGTTACATTAGGTTTGCCACGGTTGATAGAGATCGTGGATGCGAGGAAGACCCCGAGTACTCCTATGATGACCGTAGCCCTTGCAGTAAAATATGCGAATGATAGGGATCAGGCACGTAAGATCGCATGGGAGATCGAGGCAACTCACATTGAACATCTGGCGGATCTTACTACCGATTTGGCAAATATGCAATTAATCATTGATCTGAACGAGAAGGTGCTACATCAAAGGGATATCGATACGTCGAGCGTTGCTGAAAAATTGAGCGACGGGCTTGGGGTATTGGTATCCATCTCTGATTCTGTTCCAGATCAGATAATTGTAGCGCCGAACAATCCCTCATATCGTGAGCTGTTACAGATAGCAAAGAAGATCCATACTATTACTCTGAAAGGGATAGATGGGATCAAGCGGGTCGTTGTCCGTAAAGAGGATGACGAATATACTCTTTATACTGAAGGATCTGAACTAAAAGCAGTTCTCGACGTGGATGGTATTGACCCAACACGGATATATTCTAACAACATAGGGGAAATCTATGAGGTATTTGGGATAGAAGCAGCTCGTAATTCTATTATAAAAGAAGCAATGGAGACATTAAGTGAACAGGGTCTGACTGTAGACGTTCGCCACATTATGCTTGTTGCGGATATAATGACATGCGACGGTGAGGTGAAGCAGATAGGACGTCATGGTATATCCGGTGAGAAAGCAAGTGTCTTTGCCAGAGCAGCATTCGAGGTGACCGTTAACCACCTGCTTGATGCGGGAATGCGTGGGGAAATTGATGAACTCAATGGTGTTACCGAAAATATTATTGTGGGTCAGCCGATCAAACTTGGTACGGGAGATGTTCACTTGGTC
>CAYRGB010000101.1:0-4982 GCA_964423715.1 uncultured Methanosarcinales archaeon
GCTGACACCCACAGTATATATTATGTGTCCTTTCTCCTGCCTAGTCAGTTCAATGACCACAGGTTTGCAAGTTATCCAACGTTGGATCCACCTGAACATGCAAAGATACACACAACCGAGGAGCAACAATATTCATTATCTGCCATGTTCTTTCCCTCGATTACTGTATCCATTCTTTAACGTCATCGATCAAAGGGATCTTGCCTGCGATCTTTACATCGCCATCGATCACAACACACGGTGTTATTATCACACCGTAATCCATAATGCGGTCAATATCTTCGACTTTCGTGATGTCGGCTTTGATTCCTGATTCATTTACAGCCTTCTTTACAACTTCAAATGTTTTCTTACACTTTGCACATCCTGTTCCAAGAATTTCTATTTTCATATTATATTTCCTCAACCGTTATTTTTCCTTTTTGTTCACACTTGAATCTTCAAGTGTTGATAAAAATCTCTTTATACAAAGTAAAAACCAAATATCAGACCGGCGAACGATGCTACTGCAACTACCAGCGTAATGTATATGGAGGTTTTTTTCAATCCCATTACCCTGCTGATCACGATCATACTCGGAAGGCTCAATGCCGGACCCGCAAGCAACATTGCCAGCGCAGGCCCTCTTCCCATCCCAAGTTCCATAAGGGCACTGATTATAGGTACTTCAGTGAGGGTTGAGAAATACATCAGGGCAGCCGCAACTGAGGCGATAAAACTTGCACCGAATGAGGCGCCTCCAACCACTGCAACAACATAGTGTGCCGGCAAGAGTTCTACCAGTACACCCGCAAAGAAAACACCAAGCAAAAGCAGCGGTGTGATCTGCCTGACAAGGAACCATGTCTCTGACATCCAGTCTCTCAATTCGTCTTTACTGAACCATTTGAATGACAGGAATATGGCTAACAGCACAAGACAACTTTCTACGGCCATAAGAGGGATCCATGCCACAAGTATCTCGGGGATAACAAGGATGACCAGAAGGAGGAGGAAAAGGGATGCACTGTGGACATGTCTGTCATCACCAAAGGTATTGATCCCTTCCGCTTTTACCCTGTGGCGTTCAAATATAGCAGCCATTGTAAGCCCGATGAATACGGAGAGTAAAATTGCAATAACTGCTCTTGCGACTCCCAGATCATATCCAAGTATCTTTGCGGTATAGACGATCGCGAGTATGTTTATTGCCGGCGCTGAGAACAGGAAAGTGGTCGCGGGTCCGATCCCTGCCCCCCGGCGGTAAATCCCTGCAAAAAGAGGGAACACTGTACAGCTGCATACCGCAAGCAGACAGCCTGAAATTGAGGCAATTGTGTATGAAATATATTTTGGTGTTTCATTTCCAAAGAACTTTAATACAGATTCCTTGGAAAAAAGAGATGCTATCGCTCCGGCAAGGAAAAACGCCGGTACGAGGCATAGCAATACATGAAGTGCCAGGTACTCCTGAACCGATTCCAGTCCGACACCCACAAGATGATAGAATAATGATTGATCAAGTATATGGTATTTGCTTTTATTTCAACATTATTTGAAATGCTTATATATAAAGGTATTCATTTCAAAATATATTGAAATATGTGGTCTTCCCGAGTTTAACTATATAGGAGACGAAAAGGTCACATAGCCCTGTAATAGCTACTGTCATACGAATCGACCTGCGTGATCCGTTGTTGTGCAAGTAGCATATCAACGATCGGATGTAGATCCTGCGGATCAATATCCAGAGAAGCGACAACCTGCCCAAACGTGCAGGGCCGACGCAATATTAGGTCATATACCTCATCGATCGGATCTCCATGTTTGACCCTTGATCGTTCCCTCCTCAAGCCCTTGAGCACCAGCCGGACCCGACCCTGCCCAAACTCATCATCAAAATGACGTGCTATCTCCTTGAGTCTGCGTTCTCTGGTAGGAGTTACGAAGTCCTCAGCAGGTGGCCGGCTTATTGTGAGCACCTCGATCTCATCGGGATCAATATATCCCAGTACTTCTACAAGTCGATCAATTTCTTCATCGGTAGTATTTGTGAAGTAATCCGTATTGTCACTATCACTGTTACCCAGGAACATTACCTCAATGGCAAGTCTCGGACCGTCCATACTGGCCAGTTCCCTGAGACCTTCAATTATCCCTGAAAGTGTTGTTCCCTCGGCAGGCCGGTTGATCATCCGGAACGTCTCCTCATTGCCGGAAACCAGTGTTGCTACTACAATATCTGCATCTACCAGATTGTCCCGTACATCTTTGCGACCCATTAATGAGGAATTGGTGATCACACAGACTGGCACATCACTGATCCCTTTGATCCCTTTGATCCCTCTGATCATATCACCAAGGGCCAGATTAAGTGTCGGTTCGCAGGTACCGGAGAAAGTGATGTAATCGAGATCCTCAACATTTCGGTGATAATTACGTAAACCTTCCACTACCTCTTCAGGCGTTACTGCTCCTGTGACATCCTCAGGCCCCGTAAGTTTTTGGTCAACGTGCCCAAGCTGGCAGTATATACAATCAAAATTACAGTTCTTCTTTGAATGCGTCCGTTTGATCACATCAATACCCAGAGAACGACCCAGTCTTCTGGAAAGGAGGGGACCATAGATGATCCGTGGTTTCATAGTATCTGTCACCAGTTAAATATTAGTGCAAAAAAATAGAAATGAGGGTGTTGTCCCTCATTCATTCATTGCCCGGTTTTTCCGGATATCCTCAACCTCCCTCTTCAAATCCTCTTTCTGCTGTTCAAGGGATTTGATCCTGGCTTCTAGATTAGCGATCCTTTCATTTCCAACTGGCACCCCCTCAGATGCATAGGTATCCATGACGGGTACCGTGCTGAAACGGAAACCTCCCCTACGTCCCATACCTCTTCCTCGGCCTGCATAGCCTGCATACCCCCTGGGTGCGGAATATGCCCTTCCGGGTAATTCATTACCTGTGCAATAACCTGCACCTCTTCCTGTCATTGGGCCCTCTCCCATTGGCCCTGTTCTATCTCCACCTGGCATATGTTTTCACTCCTTTTTACGTTCTATATTCAATATTCAATCGATCCAAAATTATGTTCATTATTCATTTTCGTACCATTGCAGCTCCGCATAGCGAGCACTGCACCTGATTACAGGGCACCCCTAGTTGATGTGGTTGTTCATGACCACATGCGGGACATCGACAGCTCTCTTGTTGACCACCCAAACCTGCCTGACCCGTTCCGCGGCGACCCGTCATCGGCCCCTCCCCCCGCGGCCCGGTCCGATCCCTACCTGGCATATATTATCACTCCATTTTATATATTTTATATTATGTATTCAATAATTCAATCGATCCAAATCACATTTCTATTCACACTCGCAACATCATTGCTCCACACTGCGAACACTGCATCTGACTGCAAGGTACCCCTGCTTGATGTGGTTGTTCATGTCCACATGCGGGACATCGACAGTTACCCTGCGGACCAGCAAAACCAGCCGGACCCATGCCGCCGCGACCTCCACGACCACGACCCTGGCCCCTACCAGCTACTGGACCCTGACCCATGGACCCTGTCCCATTTCCTCCTGGCATTCTATAATCACCTCCCTCTATTTTGATCGTTTTTCCATGTACCAGAGCATCGGTCACTTTCTCCAGTGCCCTTCGTAGCGCCCGGTGAAAAGTAGACTGATGCACATGCATCCTGAAAGCAGCTTCCGTCTGGGACATGCTCTCAAGATAATTGAGCCTCATTGCCTCCAGTTCATCAATGGTTACGATCACAGCATCATGTTCTTGCTGTATATTTTCTGGTACAAAGCATCTGTTATTGTGCTTAATGCCCACCATCCGCTTTTTTCTAGGACGCACCATGTTATGCATAATAATGCATAACACAAATAAATAGTTTACGCTGGGCTTTAATTAACACAATAACTAACACAGGCATCAGCAGTGATATCAATCACATCAATTACGCATAACATGAGCGTGGGGATCTGGAGAACAAGGGGGATACCATTTATGTGAGAGAACGGTGGTACCTGTTTATCCCCATGCCCAGTTATATATTGGTATTTGTGATATAAATACATAACGATTAAACATTGTATACGGTGGTAATACATATCAAACACCTGAGATACTACTGAATCCCACATAGAGAAAGTACAGGTCAAGCTCATGAGCCAACTCTTCGCCCCGGTAAGCTATCGATGCGGTATCGGTGGCCAGCACCTGTTGCACTGGAAGCCAATAGTGGAACATGCCAATACCAGAAGCATCTTTTAAGGACAAACGCTGTGCTGCATAGGATGCACGCAAGAACGAACGGTCATAATCACAGTATAATCGGCACTCTGCACATAGTCTCTGCCATATTCCAGACACAATAAGGTGAAATTTCCCATAGACAATTAACCATTCAACCTTATCTTAAAAATGTATTCCAATCATTACCGGCTATCGCAGTCATTTGTAGATCATGTTGGTTCATAGAATAAGTTTGGAACTGAATCTGCATTCCGGATATTTTTAGAAGAACCCGTAGGATACTGGATATCCAGTGACCCGATAGTAGCGCCAAGTTCACGCTGATCGTGCAGATAGAACATACCATTTTTTCTTGATGCATTCTTGAGCAATATCACAGCATGATCATGTCCTATCTCGAGCATCTCAACATTATTATAATCAGAGAATATCGTTCCCAATTCAGGTTCAAGATGCCGACTACCGAATGCAAACACGTACACCTTGGCAAACACACCGAGATCGTAGTTCAGTGTGACCATTGCATCAGCATGATCGAATCGTATGACCATCTGATCAATGTGGATATATTGGCCGCCTTCGTCCATGGCATGTACTGGACAGGACAATAATGATATTGCAAGTGTCATGAGGATAAATGCAGATACTTTACTCATTACCTACCAGTATACCATACAGGTTAATATTTCTTTTTATGCCATGGGATAATCGAAACACCTACAAACCTA
>CAYRGB010000102.1:0-4132 GCA_964423715.1 uncultured Methanosarcinales archaeon
GTTCCAATCGGAAAGGATATATTGGTGTTAGGAACTATTTCGTATGTTCTTAGTTTTGTTTGCATCTTATCAATTCAAACATAACTAGGGACACTTATATTAGTTTTGAGTGTCAAACTTGGGTTTCAAAGCAAAATATGTTAAATGTTTTATAAATAAGCACACATATTAATAAAATATAAATATATTGTTTATTGAGTGAGTTTTTCAAAATCCTCTGTTAGAAGTAAAGGAAACTATCTCAGCTGATAATGCAGATAACCTCCTGATCAGGTCCAAGGTCAACAGGGAATGGATCCAGAAGAACAACATAGCTCCTTCCACCATTTGTATGACAAGGTATCATGACGCTTTGTGGAATGACCTACCAACCAACAAGGTAGGGGAGGTGTCCTGTATTTCACTACCCATACCCCGGATTCTCCATATTCCAGATGATGGTGGATGAACTTGTAGAATTAGCAGTGCTGATCGATGAACCTGAATTTGAACCCGTTGAGGAGGATACACCAGAAATACCGACTGAGGAGATACCGGTCTGCCAGGATTCACAGCCGGAATGGGCATCGTCGTGTTGGGATTGGGAGGACTTGCTGTACAGGAGGACGAGGAAGTAACGACGAAATGATATAAGGAGAAGCACCTGCTTCTCTCTGTACTGGCCATTGTACCACCACGAATGAAGGGTGCAGTTATATTTTCAGGTATTTATCGGGATCCCGGATACGCCAATGCTTAAGTGAATAGTGTTTAATCCGTCAGCAGCGTATTCAACGCAATGTACCCGCTCCTGATCATATGATCAGCTAGTACCAGAGCCATCATGGCCTCCGCGACCGGTACCATGCGCGGTGGTATTGTGGGGTCATGCCGTCCCTGGATAATGATGTCCTGTTCGACCATATGCTTCATGTCCACAGTATGCTGTGTTGTGGAGATTGATGGCGTTGGTTTAACGGCACACCGGCAGATAATGGGCATCCCGGAGGAGAGACCACCGAGTATCCCACCGGCATTGTTACTCATGGTCACCACTGATCCATCCTCTACAGCGAAACCATCGTTCATCTGGCTCCCTTTCATTTCTGCAGCCTCGAATCCCGCACCTATCTCCACACCTTTCACAGCACCGATACCCATCATCGCCTTTGCGATATCAGCGTCCAACTTGTCGAACACCGGTTCGCCAAGGCCTGCCGGGGTACCCACAACAATGGTCTCAACAATACCTCCAATACTATCCCCTTCCTGACGTGCGGCATCAGCTTGTGCTATCATCTCTTCAGCAGCATCCAGATCCGCACATCGGACAATTGTCTTATCGACATTCTCACGTATCGTACGTATTGTATCAAGGTCCATGTTCACGTCCATGTGTATGTCCTTTGCTCTGACCCCACCCAGTTCGACAACATAGGATACTATCTCGATCCCTACCGTACGGAGCAATTTTCTGGCGACAGCCCCGGCCGCTACCCTGCCGATGGTCTCCCGTGCGGACGAGCGTCCCCCGCCACGATGATCCCGCATCCCGTATTTCATCTGGTATGGATAGTCGGCATGCCCCGGACGCGGCGTGTCCCTGATATTGTCATATGCACTGGAATCAGCATCCTTATTGTACACCAACATAGATATTGGGGTACCGGTGGATCTGCCTTCGAAAACACCGGACAGTATCTCCACATGATCGGCTTCGCTGCGGGGCGTGGATATCCTGCTCTGGCCTGGCCTGCGGCGGTTCAGTTCGGACTGTATCTCGTTCTCATCAATGTGCAGGCCTGCGGGAGTTCCATCGATCACAACACCCAGGGCACGCCCATGAGATTCTCCCCATGTGGTGATCCTGAATGAATGTCCAAAGGTGTTTCCAGTCATATAGTATAATTAGGCGTGAAGATATTTATGTTTGTTCTTAGCAAATCCCATGTATGCAATAGCATCACCCATTCTTCCCACTACACATTATCTGGAAAGAAGCATAGCCTTGTGCCGATATTCAGGGTGCTGTATCGTAAAATATTCGATGGCAGAGGCGCGCAGTATACAGTAGTTGTCCTTTCATGAATAGCATAGTTTTAAAATATATGGGAATTATTTGTGATAAGGAAATGGAAATCAAGAGGAATTTACTGTTAAGCTATTCTACAGGGTTTACTGCAAGGGGATTGAATGAAAATCTCATATAATGTCATAATACTGGTGTTATCGATGGTTATACTTGTGACCGCATCCGGGTGTCTCGAAACGCCTGACGTGACACCTGCCAGTATCAGTGCTGATGCCCTGAACGAATACGGCTGGGTGCAGGTTGGGGATATTACATATGGTATTCATGAGTTGGCATTGGCAAACACCACGTTGACTGTCAGCACTGCAAAAGGCACCTATACGGACGAGCGCCTGTCCAAGGAGATCGCGTCACATATGCAGGATACAATGGCGGATCTGGGAGTAGAGGATCCCATGGAGGTTCCTGTATTCAGTTCACAGATGATCACCATGCGAATCGTGCTGCCTGCATGTGTGACACTACCATCCGGACCGATCACCTGTATAATTGATCCATTGATGGAAACAGTTACAGAAGCCAGCGACATCCAGAACTTCAGCAAGGTTGGAAGCCGGGAGATCGTTCTCAACGATGGTTCCACCACGACATCCAATCTCTACACTGGCAGTATCAATACAGGTGTTTCCTCTATCAGTGTAATGGGTACAATGATGTTATGGTCAACACCGGAATCGACCGTATTCGTGTTTGCCATCGTGCCGGATGGTGCGATCGACCTGAAAATAGGTACGCTTAAGCGAACTATCGCCATAGTGGATGGCGATCAGGAGATGGCCGAAGTGATCGATATGGTCAGGACCATAGAATGATCGAAGGACATGTAGTAATATTTATGTGTAAGGATAGGGGACTGTAGATATATGTTTGAGGTGAGATAAGTGGTAAAGATAGCAATTACAGGAAAAGGTGGGGTGGGAAAGACCACCCTGTCTGGGACCTTGGCAAGACTACTTGCCCGGGATGGATATGATGTGCTTGCCATCGATGCGGATTCCGACATGAACTTGGCGTCTGCCATAGGTGTCACAGATCCGCCACGACCCTTGACCGATTATAAGGATATGATCGATGAGCGTGCAGGTCAGGAGGGTGGTATTTTCAAATATAATCCAAAGGTGGATGACATTGTTGAAAACTATGGGGTTGTGGGGCCCGACAATGTCAAGATGCTGGTCATGGGCACTGTCGAGAAAGGAGGTAGTGGATGCATGTGTCCGGCCTCGGCATTTTTGCGGGCATTGCTGCGCCATGTCGTACTCAATGACAGATCAGCCCTAATTATGGATATGGAGGCAGGGATCGAACATCTGGGCCGCGGTACCACCCGGGGCATCGATCTGATGATCGTGGTAGTGGAACCCGGCCGCCGTTCTCTCGAGACCGCTGCACGTATCAAGGAACTGTCCGAAGGCATCGGCATCAAGCACCTGGCAGCGGTGATCAGCAAAGGCACCTCCGCCGACATGCGACCGTATCTTGAGGAACTCGGAATCAGGGTCCTGGGCGAGATCCCATATTCCCAGGAGTTCATGCGTGCCGATCTTGAAGGCGTAGCTCCTATTGATCTAGGTGGCAATGGTATCCGAGCGATAGAACTCATAAAGGAGAACATGCTTGCGATGATACAGGGGTTTGAGAAATGAGAGTAAGAAGATGGATTAGATCCTGAATATCATAACATGTCAAGCTTGTATTAACAAATTTGCAAAATTGAGTGGATGAAACAATTTCATTTGTAAATTATATGTAAAGGAAATGTCATCAAAGTAGAATAGGAGGATTTATGACATGATTTGGTAATCTCACAACAACACCATGGCATAATCAACACTCTTATATACAATAACGGCATGTATAATATTCTGTGCTTTCAAAGATGAAACTTTCATAATAACATAGTCGATTAAATGGTGTATATTTAAACTATACTTCTATTTTTAATTATGTTTTTCATGATAGTTGATTCATATTGTAAGCCGATATTATGAAGGATGTGAAATATTTGTTCGATAGAATGGAATCAACTGCTCCGGTAGAAGCTGGGGAAACATATGATGT
>CAYRGB010000102.1:4142-4975 GCA_964423715.1 uncultured Methanosarcinales archaeon
CAAGAGGGCGAAGGAATCGGAAGAGTAGAAGGATTTGTAATCTTTATACCAGACACATCCGTCGGCGATGAGGTCACAATTAAAGTAACAAAAGTACTGAGAAAGTTTGCATTTGGCGAAAAAGTCTAAATGAACTTTCAACAATGGCGAGTGGGATTAAGAATCTTAATTCCCTTTCCACAACCTTTTTTACTCGTATGTCGAGATTAATAGTTTCTATTTCCCGCATATCGTCTTATTTGAATATTTCTTATATTCGTACATCTCAAGTCAGACAGTTTACACTATATTCTAAAGAAAATGTGTTCTATTTTAAATCAAAATTTTCGTTTTTTAACCAGGATATCCTATATTACAACCCAAGGTGTGATAATCAAAATAAGAGGATTTATGAACGGAACCTACAGTAGTTAACCTTTGAAACGAACAAAACAATAATAATCTGAAAATAAAGGATTAAGAGCGATCCTGACAGATCACTCTTCTGCGACCTCAGCGACCTCTTCAGCAGCCTCTTCCTCGCCACCCAAAATCGCCTCGATCGTCCTGTCACCGTATTCGACTATCTTGGTGTTGATCTGGACAACGTCTGGTGCAATCTCACGACCCCTCATGAACTTGCGACATCTTGTGCCTTTTTCTTTGGGAGAATAACCCTTACCTTTTGAAACAAGTAGTCTCTGCCTCTTTGAACCTGGTAGGTCGCCCCGCATGATGAAACCGCTTCTGTCACTTCCTCCGGTGATCTTGAATGTGTAACCTCTAAGACCTATCACAGCACCTTCTACAGTTTCACCTATTGATTTACCAAGAAACTTATTTGCATCCGCACC
>CAYRGB010000103.1:0-4917 GCA_964423715.1 uncultured Methanosarcinales archaeon
CGTCTCGAACTCTGTCTCACCTGAAATGGAGACAGTGTTCTTCTTGGAACTGCGCACCTTGTTGATAGCACTGATGGTACCAATCACTCCGGTATGGCTTCCACCAATGATCATAGCAAGATTACCAACCTTGTATTCGATGTGCTTTAATATCTCCCTACGCGGTGTGGACAGGACCAATGAACCCTTGGTTGCATAGTCATTCGAACCGACCAGATTAGTACCATCGTTCAGGTTCAGCTGTACTTCACCTGCTTTGATGATGGTTTTTCCTTCGATCCGGCATAATTTGTTTGCATCGGCATCTTTAAGCTCATATAGTTTTAACCGCCCCATACTGTCTAACAATATACGGTATGCCATATTGTTAAGCGGGATAGAGATCACATCCATAAAACCTACCGGGAAACGGATGTCTTTCCTCACAACTCCATCAACCAGTATATTTCCTTCGGACAGGACTCTCTTTGCTTCTGCGCGATTATCTACAATACCCAGCATATCCCGCAACACGATCGTGAGAGGTATACTTTGCTGCTTACTATGAGGACCTGGCCTTGTAGTTGTTATCCATTTATTGGATTTCTTTGATATCTGCCAGCTTCTAGGGACAGATATTCTTTTCTGATGTTTGCCCACTAGATCACCTGCTTCTTGATAATATTGATTTTCTCTTCTTATCCTTCAATTCCAGCGTTGTGATCACCACATTTGAAGGGTATATTGGTCTTGGCATCTCTGTACCATCTGCTTTAGTAGATATAATCCCTTCGATGACGAGTGTTCCATCTTTCAGGGATACTTTTTCAACCTCGCCCTTGGTACCAACATGGTCACCACGTGTTACTTCCACAGTATCGCCTACTATCACACCAGCACTGCGTCTACCGTACTTTGAACGGAGATCCTTTGAAAGCGGTGCACGCATGTACTTCTGTCTGATATGAAGAGGAGCATCATAACGTGCTTTCCTCTGTTTTCTTGGCTGTTTTGACACCATAACAGAACACCTCACACTATAATTGATGCAGTGGTTCCTACCTTGGGGAACCTTTCTGCCACTTCTCTGGCGATCGGGCCTTTAATGTCTGTACCCTTTGGAACCCCTGCATCATCCGTGATAACGACAGCATTATCCTCAAAGGAAACCCTCATACCATCTGGTCGGCGGAACTCCTTTTTCTGACGCACCACCACAGCATACACGATCTGTCGACGCATCTCTGGAGTACCTTTTTTCACAGATACGACGCACATGTCACCAATACCTGCTTTCGGTTGCCTGTTCTTGACACCCCTGTACTTTTTAACAGAGATGATCTCCACCGTCCGAGCACCAGTATTGTCAACACAATCGATCTTTGCACCTGAATTCAATGCACGTGGGATCGTTGAGCGTATACCCCTCATTTATGGGCCTCCGCTTTAACTACTACATATGATTTGGTCTTGCTTAACGGGCGACACTCGGCGATCTCAACCACATCCCCCACTTTTGCATTGATGCAGGGAGGGTTATGTGCATGTATCTTCGATTGTCTTTTTTCGTACCGCTGATATTTGTTTATAAGTTTATCATACTTCTGTTGGATAACTACTGTCTTGTCCATCTTGTTACTTACGACTGTCCCAAAGAGGATTTGGCCCCTCACTGGGAGAGTTCCATGGAATGGACAATTCTTATCATCACATTCTTCAGATGGTATAGGGACATCCAATCCGATATCTTTTGCCATGATTATTACCTCATGTGTACTTTCCTAATATTTTTTGTTCGATTCGCGGGTTGTGAGAGCAATAGGTTACCATTAACCTGTATATGTTGGATTATTTGATTTTTACCCGAAGTACGGGACGGTATCTGAAACACAAAGATCGTACCATGTTTTGGCACCATCTTTTCACACATCTCATCTGTTTCCACAACGATCATGTTACGTGTCTCATCTACCACTTTGCCGCGTATATTGACCAAACATGAATTTGTAGCGTCTATCACCTTGCAAGCAAGTCCTATCAATTCATGGTAGATCAGGTTTGAAGGTGATAGTTGCAAGTTAGATCTCCTTTAGTTCATGTTGGATTGTCTTAATCCTTGCGATCGTCCTCCTGAGCTCACCTGTTCTTCCAGGATTATCAGGAGCTCCTCCGGCAGATGCCAGAGCACGTTCACGGATAAGTTCGCTACTGAACTTCTCGACCTCGTC
The DNA here is from genome assembly GCA_964423715.1 of uncultured Methanosarcinales archaeon. Taxonomy (GTDB): domain Archaea; phylum Halobacteriota; class Methanosarcinia; order Methanosarcinales; family Methanosarcinaceae; genus JAIOTO01. The sequence continues at coordinate 2,208 of CAYRGB010000103.1, forward strand.
CAGTCGTTCATGCGGGGTCATATCCCGTACCTCTTTAACACGAAGGATTGCCATTAATTATCACTCCTGTGAACACGAGCCATTGGATGCCAGTAATCATGGCCTTCATGCTTGTGCTGCCATACACCATCGACCTCTCGACGCTCCTCCTCAGGAAGTGTTTCCGTATCTGGTTCTTCTGCCGCACCAGCTTCTTCAGTGGTCTTTTCGGTCACCTCAGACTCCGTTTCCACGGGCTCTTCGACCTTTTCAGTCACTTTTTCAGCAACTTCGGTGGACTCAACATCCTCAGCCTCTGCAACCTCACCGGCTGCTTCAATCTCGACAAGTTCTTCGACGCCGATGCGCTTCTTCTCATCTGCAGGAGCTTCAGCAACCTCGTCGGCAACCTCAACAACATCCTTCAACTTGTATGAATCAGGAAGTACTGCATCGGGATGAATAATACGTACCTTGCATCCAATCGTTCCGAGTTTTTTAACAGCAACTGCAAAACCTTCGTCAACAATATCATCAACAGGTTTGCCTGCATGTTTGATATATCCATTGACGATCTTCTCGACTCTGGATCTCGAGCCTGTCACTTTCCCGGACATAATTATTTCACATCCAAGAGCACCAGAACCCATGACGGCACGCATGGTATTGTGCCCTGCCTTTCTGAAATACCAGCCACGTTCGATCGATGATGCGAGGCGGGAAGCCATCATTTGTGCATTGAGCTCAGGTTTCCTGACCTCCTGTGCATCGATCTGCGGATTATCCAGGTCATATATCCGATCGATATCACGAGTAAGCTTCCGAATTACCTTACCTGCCTTACCGATAACCATACCGGGTTTTTCAGAAAATACAGTGATCTGGGTACCCATGGGGGTACGGTTAATTTCCATACCACCATAACCAGCCCTACTCAACTGCTTTGCAAAATATTCGTCCATGGATGCTTTCACATAACCATCCTGTACGAACTTCTTCTCAATAGCCATTTACCGCACCTCACTCAAAATCATCTCTACATTCACGGTCTCCGTATTCTTCGGAGTAGCCCGTCCGCGAGCCCTCGGCCTCATACCATGGATCACACGACCACGCTTTGCAGCGATATGTGCAATATACATATGACCGGGGTCCAGACCTTTGTACTCCGCATTATTTTCAGCATTTTCCAATAATTTCAGGAACTCTTCTGCCGCCTTCACAGGATAACGACCTGCAGCCATAGGACCTTTCTTGTGTCCAAGACTGTCATTATGTTTCCTGAATGGAACAGCACGCTTGAATGAGATCACATCCCGGAGATAATTCCTCGCGGCTGTGCTACGCATACCTTTGATAGCTCTACAAAGTTCACGTGATTTCTTAGGAGATATATGGAGTTCTGAACCCATTGTCTTTGAACTTGTTTCCGGGTCAGCCTCTTCAGTATACTTGATCCTTGCCATCGTTATCACCTTACTTCAGAGGTACGAACTTACTTGAACGGGTCGCACCTACACCAGCACTGCCGTGTGAGACTCTGCCGCGGGTCATCGCGAACTCTCCGAATCTGTGTCCGACCATCTCAGGTTGAACATCCAATTCCACGAATTCTTTGCCATTGTAGATCGCTATCTGTTTACCGACCATATCAGGGAAGATGATTATGTTCCTATAATGGGTTCGCACACTGTCTTTGCCATCTTTGAACTGTTGCAACACTCCCTTCTGACCATCGTTCAAACCGCGTCTCATGGATCGACGTTCTCTTGCGGGCAAAAGTTTCGTAAAATCCTCTACACTTAATTCCTGAAGCTGTCCTACCGTCATTCCACGATAGGTAAACTCACCTTTACGCTTTGGTAACCTTGATGATGATTTCTTTGCCATGTATCACACCTCTCTCAACGCTTTCCTGTCCTTCGTGCTGCGATCTGACCAACCTTACGACCAGGAGGTGCATTCCTGCCGACCGTTGTTGGCTTTCCAGGATGCTTCTTGTTACCGCCACCGAATGGGTGGTCGATCACATTCATGGCAATTCCTGATACACGAGGGTATTTTGCAGCTCTTGTCTTCAATTTGTGATATTTCTTACCAGCTTTCAAGAAAGGCTTATCGACCCTTCCGCCACCAGCAACAATCCCTATAGTAGCCCGACATGTAGGGACAAACCATTTCATTTCTCCAGAAGGCATCTCAACAGCTACCCTTGAGCGCTCATGGGATACCAGTGTTGCAGATACACCTGATGATCGTGCAAAGCACCCACCATCGTGTGGCTTGGACTCGATATTGCATATCGGAATACCTTCAGGGATCTCGGACAATGGAAGTATGTTTCCCGCCTTGATCTCAGCAGATATACCGCACTCGATCCGATCCCCGACAGCAATGCCCTCAGGAGCAAGGATCAGACGCTCTTCGCCATCCTTGAATGCAACTCTTATTATCGGTGCAGATCTTGCAGTATCGTGCGTAATTTCAACTACCGTGGCATAGATGGTCTCATCCATATCCACACGTGGGTGTTTGAGGGCCGCTTTGAAACGATGTGATGGAGCACGGTATGTAGGAGATCCACGACCTCTATTCTGTGATATAATTCTTCTTGCCATGACATCTCACCTTACATTAATCCGAGCCTTGTTGCGATCTCGTGTGCAGCATCGACCTCATCAAATGAGACCAATGCCTTCTTCGTACCTTTCATTGTGGACATCGTGCGTAC
>CAYRGB010000104.1:0-4898 GCA_964423715.1 uncultured Methanosarcinales archaeon
CTGGATACCCCACAGTAAATCAGAGTAAACCTGATTTCTGAAGGGTCATGAGATTACTGGTGGTCAGTTTCTCACCAGCCTTGAACTTTGCAAAGATATCCTCTGCTTCCTTGCGTACATCTTCCATTGCAATAGAGTTCCTATCACCGGTATCTTTCTTCTTCAATTTACGTATTTCTTTATCGATATCTCTTATCTCTTTTTGAGCTGCTATGAACAACTTGTGCTGTTCATCTGCCTTCTCCTGTATTCCAACAAACTCGCGGTGTGCGGCATCGGAATCGGCACGTATCTTATCTGCTTCCTTGAACGTGGCGATCATATTGTCATGATATTCCTGTGCCTTCTGTGCATATGTTTCAAGAGAATTGTGATATTCGGATGCCTCGTCCCTGATCATCTGGGCTTCTGTCATCAATTCCTTAAGCTCGACGTTTCCCTCTATCTGTGCGTTCTTTTCAGCATATATCTTGCGAAGCTCTGTTATATGGTTAACAAGTTCTTTTTCTTTGCTTGGAGTAAGTACCTTTGTCTGCTGCTCGTACTCCATACGCTCGATATCCTTGCTAATTTCTTTGATCGAGGGACCGGTTAGATCATTATCGCCACGCAGGGCATCTACTTTTGCAAATACCTCATTTGCCTTAGCATTGAGATCATTACGTTTGGCCTTATTCTCTTTGACCTGTACGTTTTCCTCATCCCGAAGCTGTTTGAATTCCTGAGCTTCATTAATGAGATCTTTTGTCTGCTTGTTCAGATCGTTGCGTTTTGATGCCAACGTACTTGCCTGGGTATTCAAATCATTACGTTTATTTTTGCATTCCTCGGACTGTTTTCTCAGGTCCTGTTTCTTTGCATTTAATTCTTTTAACATATTTTATATATCCTCCCGATCCAGCAAAAAAGCTGGCATTTCATGCATTTCTTATGCACGATACGTATGTGAGATTCAACGTTCCAGTGAATCTATAACTGGGATCACCGCCGTCAGATCTTTTTGGGTTATAAACACATCTGCATATTTTCGTAAAATAGGTTTTGGGTTGAATGCAATCCCGTATCCTGACCTTTCTAAAATGCATATGTCATTTGCACCATCACCTACGACGATGCATTCTTCAGGTTCTACACCATTCTCCTTGGAGAGTTGTTCGAAGATTTTCTCTTTTGAACGGTCCTCGGTCATAGGACCGATAACCTCACCTGTTAAACATCCATATTCAACAATAAGTTCGTTCGAGAACACGTAATCCATGTTCAGGATCTTACCTATACGATCAGATGCCAGTGTAAATCCTCCAGATAGTATGGCTGTCCTGTACCCAAGAGATTTCAAGTGGTTCATCAGTTCTTTGGCACCAGGCATGAGGGGTATCCTATCCAGGGTATCCTTTGCGACAGTCAGTTCAAGACCTTTAAGAAGATGGACCCTTTCTGTAAGAGCACCTGAATAATCGATCTCGCCATTCATGGCCTTTTCGGTTATGATGGCAACTTTATCGATAACTCCTGCAGCGCGTGCAAGCTCGTCAATACATTCTGCATCTATAAGCGTGCTGTCCATATCAAAAACAATTAGTTTTGAGTACTTCCCCGTAGAAATGCTGTCTGAACTCACGTCATCATACCTGATATTTTTTGAGAATCCTGATAATGAAATAGTATGAATATACCAGAACTTGAACTAGAAATACCCACATCACTTTTAACCTTTTCGGGTAGGACCCGGGCAGACCCTATATCATATTCCCAAACACCTTTTAATAATATGTACTGTATGGGTCCATTCCACAAATAATATATGCTACGCAGTACTTGCAATAGATGATCTAACATGGCTAAAATAGGATTTATTAAACTAGGCAATTTGGGTATTAGCCAGGTCATCGACCTGGTGCAGGACGAGATTGCGGCACGGGAAGGTATCAGTACCAGGGTCTTTGGAACCGGTCCAAAGATGGGTAAGGATGAGGCTGCTGCTACGGAAGAACTGAAGAAATGGGACCCTGATTTTGTGGTGATTATCAGTCCGAACGCAGGTGCGCCTGGTCCAAAGGCTGCACGTGATATCTGGAATGATGTTCCATGCATTGTGGTTTCCGATGGGCCAACAAAGAAAGATGACCGTCAGGCACTGGAAGATGCTGGATTTGGTTACATTATTTTAAAGGTTGATCCGCTCATTGGTGCCAAGACCGAATTCCTTGACCCAGTTGAGATGGCATCCTTTAATTCCGACGCAATGAAAGTGCTCTCTACCTGCGGAGTAGTGCGTATGATCCAGGAAGAGCTGGACTGCGTGACCGGACAGGTCGACGACGGCAAATCCGGACAGGACCTCGAGTTGCCCCACATCCTCGGAAAACCCGAGAAATGCATTGAGTATGCTGGTTTCAACAACCCATACGCAAAAGCAAAGGCACTTGCGGCACTGCACATGGCGAATAAGGTCGCAGAGATCAATTTCCCTGCCTGCTTCATGATGAAAGACCTTGAACAGGTGGCCCTCACCACCGCAACCGGCCATGAAATGATGCGCGCAGCAGCACAGCTTGCCATTGATGCTAGGGAAATCGAGAAAGCAAACGATTCCGTTTTCAGGCAGTCCCACTCAAAGAAAGGAAAGCTCATGCAGAAGACAAAACTGTATGATAAGCCAGAAGAAGTGAAATTCTAACACTTCTCCTATTTTCTTTTTTATATCATGGACAAATTGCTCGTCATCGGTATATGTGTGTTGCTGTCTGTGGCGATGGTACTTATTACAACCATAGGTCTCAGGGCTACGGCTGATTTCAGATCACATATTAGTTCTCATGATCGCAGAGTGGAACTGAAAGACAACGAACGAATAGATGACGACAGCAATCCTGATGAGTGACTCTCCTATGTTGGTTTTAAATAAGTTTTTTTCATTGTTAATTCCTCACTGTTGGTGCTGTGATGATGATTTGGAATATCGATTGGTCCTATCCTTCTTACATTCGGTAGCTAACGATGTACTTATCTAATAGTACCTCTCATATGCTGTTAAGAAGTAAATTGGGAAATAGAAATGGCAGGTCAAACCCAAGACAAACTTAAAATAGGTGATATTTTTGTCCAATATAGATAATAATGATGAAGATGTGTTGATCATAACGAAACCGATCAGTTCGAAGGAACCGGTACTGATCGAAGGATTTCCGGGGATAGGTCTTGTTGGGAACATTGCAAGTCAGCAGATAATCGATGAACTGGACATGACTTACATAGGTTCGATAGAATCACGTTTGTTTCCTCCTATTGCCGTGCTATATCAAGGCTTGATCAATATGCCTGTCAGAATATATGAGAGTGAAAAGGATAACCTTATCATGATCGTCTCAGACATTCCGATCAATCCGTCCATCTCATATGAAGTTAGCAGGGTTCTCATCAAATGGGCGGGTACGATCAACGCAAAAGAGGTTGTGTCCATTGCCGGTATTGCCACAATGGATGAGGATTCCAAAGTGTTCGGAGCAGCCACGAATGACGACATGCTTGATAGGATAAAGAACAATGTGGAGATATTTCAGATGGGAACCATCTCAGGCATATCCGGTAGCATCATGTCAGAGTGTTTCATCCGGCAGATGCCGGCAGTCAGTTTGCTTGGAACCACCAGAAGCCAGAATCCTGACCCTCGGGCAGCAGCGGCTGTCATAGAAGTACTCAACTCTCTGTACGATTTCTCAATAGATACAGAAAGCCTCATCGAACAAGCAGAACGGATAGAGATAGAGATGCAGAAGCTCGCTGAAGATGTGCGGACTTCCGAACAGACACCCTTCCCACGAAAGGAATTTCCAATGTACGGGTGATTACATGGAATATGTAGCACTGACCGGTATTTCTGATAAGACAATACAGGAACTTCGTGACCATATACTCAGGACCCTCGAAATAAGGAGTCCTCATAATTTTTTCACATCCTTGAAATTGGATGTAGGCGATCTCATCTACCTGACCACCACCTGTGCGCAGGATATTACCAATGGTACAGTGGGAGTCATTGGTAGAGTTATTTCACATCAGGTTGTGACCCACAGGATCATTAACGGAACTGGTATCTTTTATGAGGAACGCGAGACGATGATGGTACGCATCCAGTTACAACCAGTACGTACCGCACGAATACGCAAAGTGCTTTCCAATCATATCGGAAAAGTTACGCGAGTAGATGCCGAGGAAATATCGTTCTACAATGCACGATAATGCGTACGTAAGATCAATCAAGGGTTTTCGGGATCATTGTTAACCCTTGTTCGATCCAGTCAAGAAGATCAAAGCGGATGCCCACAGGCACCTCATGGTCTGGATATCCGCTGTGTTTCCTTGACCCCTTGCGTCCAAATGAAAACCCAAATCCTTTTGAATATGCATGCACTGTGCAATCACCACATACTGACGCGGCCCCAATGGTGTTCATGTCCACACGTTTACCATAATAATAGGCAAGCGCCTGTATGATACGCATCACGCATTCCGGCATCAGGTACATGATCAACACATCGAAGTTCCCTTTGATCCGAGACAACGGCTCGATCCTGATGGATCCGATATCCTTCCCAATTATGGGAAGGGATGCTGCAGCACATCGGGCAACGCTGGGATGCTATATAATATGACCTCCCGTATCGCGCATATCCTATCAGTTCACAATAAATATGGTCCGACGACTCTCCCGCGACTGCAGACCCAAAAGTCACACACGGGTTCCCCACCCTCCATCAAGCCTGCGATCTCCGGGTACCTGGCACATCCGTCATCTTTCACTCAAAACACCTTTCTTCATTCCTTTCAATTCGTTCACATAGGTATGAGCACATCGTGTTGGCTCAGGTAATTTATGCCCAGAATATTGAGCATCC
>CAYRGB010000105.1:0-4852 GCA_964423715.1 uncultured Methanosarcinales archaeon
ATCCCCACCAATTCTTCAAACCGAACATTTGGTTCCCATCCAAGCACCTTTTTAGCCTTAGATGCGTTTCCAAGAAGTAACTGGACCTCCGCAGGTCTCACAAACTTCGGATCGATTACTACATATTTTTCCCAATCCAGGCCAACTTTAGAAAATGCCAATTCAACAAACTCCTGCACAGAATGTGTTTCACCTGTTGCAATAACGTAATCATCCGGGGTTTCTTGCTGCAACATGCGCCACATTGCGTCTACATAATCACCTGCAAACCCCCAGTCTCGTTTTGCATCAAGGTTGCCAAGTCGCAGTTCAGATGAAAGCCCATGATAAATACGTGCCACGCTGTCTGTTATCTTTCGGGTTACAAACTCGATCCCCCGGCGGGGTGATTCATGATTAAAGAGGATACCGTTGCTGATATGCATATTATAGCTTTCGCGGTAATTTACACATGCCCAGTGAGCATATACCTTCGCAAAGCCGTAAGGGCTGCGGGGGTAAAATTTGGTTTCCTCAGTCTGCGGTGTTTCCTGCACCTTACCGAACATCTCACTTGATGATGCCTGATACACACGTGTGTCCGGGGTCATGTGCCTGGCAGCCTCAAGCATGCGTATCACGCCAAGTCCAGTAACATCGCCTGTGTGAACCGGCTGGTTCCATGATGTGCCAACAAAAGACTGTGCTGCGAGATTATAAACTTCATCCGGCTGAGCTCTACGCATTGCCTCATTTAAAGATGATTGATCAGTTAGGTCACCCTCAATCAGTTCAATACGGTCTAGTATGTGATCAATCCTCAATGTGTTAGGTGTGCTCAAACGTCTGATTAAGCCATAAACGTCATACCCTTTTTCAAGCAGATGTTCTGCAAGGTATGAACCGTCTTGACCAGTAATTCCTGTGATTAGTGCTGATTTTACCATAACTAAACTCCTTTTCTAATTAAATTTATAATATAACATACATTTATTTATTCAGTGTTTGCCTGCCTGTTCCGTATCACACAGCCATTCCAACCAATAACAACTCCGCGCAAAGCGCGGCACATTCCATCAAATAACAAAAAACAAAGATTGACGTATTTTCACCTCGTTTGAACGACTGCCATTACACAACTTCTCCAGCTTAAACCCATTAAGTATCCTATACATTTGGGTATCATGCAGATGTTTTCATTTGAATTTGCATTATTTTACTCTTTAGGAAGCCACATTCTCATTCAAAGAAAGCTCCCGCTTAAACAAGCCATCCATGCTTTTTCCATGGTGCTTGCAAATACAAGGTTGCATATCACAGTCCATAACAGGAACTATCATATATACTCAAATCACATCATAATATTAGCCTGGTCTGCTCACCGACTTGAAATATTCAACAGTCTTCTCAAGTCCGTCTCGCAGATCCACTTTCGGCTCCCAGCCAAGTATCCTTCTTGCTTTGGTGATATCCGGCCTTCGCACTTTCGGATCGTCCTGGGGAAGGTCGCAGTATATGATATTCGAATCGCTTCCGGTCACATCGATCACGATCTCTGCAAACTCCAGCACAGATATCTCATTGGGATTGCCAATGTTCATCGGTTCGCAATAATTGGACATCATAAGTCGATATATTCCTTCGACCTCGTCTGATACATAGCAGAACGATCTCGTCTGGGATCCGTCACCATACACGGTTATGTCTTCTCCTTTAAGGGCTTGGTTGACAAAATTTGGGACGACCCTGCCATCATTTCCACGCATCCTGGGACCATAGGTATTGAAGATGCGGACAATGCGGGTATCCATGTTATGGTAGCGGTGGTATGCCATGGTGATTGCCTCTGCATATCTCTTTGCCTCATCATACACGCCCCTCGGGCCTATGGTGTTCACGTTACCCCAGTATTCTTCTGGCTGTGGATTCACCAGGGGATCGCCGTAGACCTCTGATGTGGAGGCGAGGAGGATGCGTGCCCCTTTTTCCTTGGCAAGACCAAGCATGTTGTAGGTGCCAAGAGCACCCACTTTTAGGGTCTGTATGGGGAATTCAAGATAATCCACGGGGCTTGCAGGACTGGCCATGTGGAAGATGTAATCTATATCTTCGTCAAGGAAGAGGGGTTTTGATACGTCATGGTTGATTAATGTGAAATTATCCTTATCCGGTATGTTATGTGCGATGTTATCCATATTGCCGGTGACAAGGTTGTCCACGCATATGACATCGTGTCCTTTTGAGAGTAGCAGGTCGCACATATGCGAAGGCATAAACCCTGCTCCTCCAGTAACTAATGTTCTCATTCAATCCCACCTACCGTATTTTGCATCGGGGTTATGCCGATTACAAACTTTTGACATAATTGTATTAATAATGGTATTATCATCAGTTCCATCTCGTTTCATTTGTTTGATCTTCTCAATATGGTCACGTATTTGGCCTCGTGGAACACCATTCTTCTCAAACATTTCTTTTATCAGGGCGATCAGTTTTCCTGTTTTAAGTTGTATTGTTTGAGGACAGTAATTGATCATACCGCATTCTTTGCAAGCATGATGTTTCTTGATCGATTCAACCACAGGTAAGTATTCATTTTGAGTATAATTCCACTCATGCTGACAATTATACATTTCCATATCAACCACCTGTTTTTTTATGGTTAGAGAAATCTGTAAGGTAGCTGTGCATCATCCATTCTCATCACCATCAAAACTCGATTGACGACGAATCCCCTACGTTCAACGAGTTATATTTACCAATCACGTTCACATTATCCCCAATAATCGAGGAACGCAGGTTCACATTTTTGAGAGCAGAGCCTGAACCCACGATACTGTTCGATACGATCGATTCCTCGATATGGGTATCATCAGCGATGGACGTATAGGGTCCGATCACGGAATTCCTTATGGTGACACCTCTGCCGATAGCTGTAGGCGACACGATCACGGAATCCTCCGCATCACAACCGTCACATTCTCTCTTGTCGGGATCGTCCTTCTGCTCAAATTCATCCAGAAGTACCTGATTTGTCTCCAACAACGACGAAGCATGCCCGCAATCATACCAGCTGGATACATAGAAGTGCTTAAGCTGCAGGCCCATGTCCACCATGCCCTGCAGTGCATCTGTCAGCTGGATCTCATCCTTTCTCCTATCGCCCAACATTCGCTCAAGTATGGTGAACAAGGGAGCAGGATGCTTGATGAAATAGACACCCGCGATCCCAAGGTTCGATACAGGTTGTGTCGGTTTTTCCACCATTTTAGATATATATCCATCGTTCAGTTCCACAATTCCATATTTTTCAGGCGTATCTACTTCCCAGACCCCGATCGATCCGGCACATGCGCCGTTGTTGAAATGTTTTTGGTAGAAGTCCTGATACCCGGACTTGAAGATCATGTCTCCCAGGGTGATCATTATAGGCGAATCATCCACGGCCTGTCTTGTAACATATATCGAGTGGCCCAGACCGAGCCGCTCATTCTGTTCCACATAGGTGATGTTAAAAATATCCGAATAGTTGCTATCAACATATGAGATGATCTGCTCTTTCTTGTATCCCACGACCAGTATGACCTCTTCGGGTCCAAGATCCATCATCCTGTCCAGGATATGTCCAATAATAGGTTTGCCGGCAATGAATACCATTGGTTTGGGCTTTGTAAATGTATGGGGATACAGTCTGGTTCCTGCACCCGCTACAGGAATTATTACTTTCATGTTAGATGATCCACCTTAACATCTGCCAGATTGTCACGTTGATAATATTTGTCTTCGTCGCGGTCGTAGTATTTCAATATGTTCAACCTATAAAAGACCGCTGCCGTATCCTGTGCGATATGGAAGATATCCTTCATTCTCATTCGGTCCCCGGATGGGTTGAAGTCGATGTGAACCGGAGATTCCATAATGGAAAACCCATATTTATGTGCCAGTACGAGCTGCTCGACATCGAAGGCATAACGCTTGACAAGTAACTTTGGCATGATCCGTTCCAGGACATCTCTATGATACATTTTAATCCCTACCTGAGTATCACCCACAGGAAGCCTGAACAGTGTCTTGATGAGTAGACTGTATGCCCGGCTCAACAATTTCCGCTTCAGGGGGAACCCATTGACAACACTATCAGGATGCCGTTTTGATTGGATCACGACATCAGCGGTGCTTTTGGACATTGCTCTTAAAAGGCACTCAACCTGCTTGGCAGGGATGTCCAGGTCAGCATCAAGGAAGGTAACAAGCTCCTTTGATACACATCTGAAACCAAGGCGGATCGCCTGTCCCTTACCCCCATTCGTTCTGCAGGAGATGACCTTAATGTTCCTGGCCTCGGCAGCAGCTCTTTTTGCTTCAGCTGCGGTCGTATCACTACTACCGTCGTCCACCACTATGATCTCATAGTCATCACAAAAACGCCTCATTTCATCATCTATCACAAGCAGGTTCTTGTAGATGTGATACCCTTCCTCATAAGCTGGAACTATAATCGAAATTGAAATCTTTGCTCCCCTCCTTGAATATTACATATCATTTATCATTTAACCAGGCATATATTATCATCATTAACTAACATTACAATAATTATCATTATATAAATAGTTAATTCAAATCGCTGCTCCCTCCTCACACAAAAAACCATATATTACGTCCCTTATTCGTCTGTCAAATATGAGCAGGAATGTACCATGCCAGACTAATCCACACAGTATTATTATTACTAGGACGGGATGCCGGACAGGTACGTTGTCTGCAGGGATCGGTGAACCAGTTCCAGTATCATGGCCATTGTTCCGGCACCAGCGATCTGGTAACCAATACTTTTTGCAGGTACGTCACGTTGATAAGGTTCTTCATGTAATAG
>CAYRGB010000106.1:0-4850 GCA_964423715.1 uncultured Methanosarcinales archaeon
CAGCATTCGAGTATGAATTGAGTGGGGTTGATGTGGACCGTGAGGCTGTGGAAATGTACTTCGGCAAGGACTATGTTCCCGGAGGCTATGCCTGGATCATATCCCAGGGTGGTGATATGGCTAACATCGGTGTCGGTATTCGCGAGGTACTGTTCAAAACCGGCATGTGTGCACGGGATTATCTGGACAGGTTCATGTATGAACACCCCATTGCCAGCGAGAAGCTCAAGAGCGGATCGATCGTATCCGTAGTTTCAGGAATTGTTCCGGTAGGAGGTGCTCCCAGAAGAACGGCAACAATGGATACCCTCATCGCAGGGGATGCGGCGGGTCATATCATAGCGACGAATGGCGGTGGCATATCTACGGCCATGGTCGGGGGGAAGGTCGCAGGCGAGACAGCAGTGGATTCTCTGAATGGCACATGCAAACTAACAGAGTATGATCAACGCTGGAGGGAGCAGATGGGACTCGAGATAAAAACAGCTGCTTACACCCGAAAGCTGATGGACAATCTCATGCGCTCGGATTCCATGATGTCTGCAGCCATAAAGATGATCTCTCCCGAACACATGAAAGCGGTACAATGCGGGAGACTGCCTGATGTTGTAAAGAAGGGGCTCATCAAGTTGAATTTCGGAACACGATGAACATGTACCTGTTCGTCTACGGCACACTGAAAAAAGGTGGTTGCAATCATGGTCTGCTTATGGACGCAAGGTGCGTGTGTACAACACGTACTTCAGATCTATACTGTCTACTTGACCTTGGTAGTTTTCCGGGAGTGGTGGAGACACCAGCAAGCAGTTATATAGGTGGAGAGGTCTACGAAGTAGACGAGATAAACCTTGCCAGTGTAGATCGGATGGAAGGAAAATGGTTCTTCAGACAGGAAGTGCTCCTTGAGTACAACATGTCTGCATTGATGTATTTCCTGAACGAAAAGGCCATACCGATTGTTGATAACTACAGGGTGATGGTCGGTGGCATCTGGCCAGAGAAAAGTGATCATCAGTGAGTGACGATGAACCGGGTACCATATGCTATGAAGCACATGGAAACCTCTATCTGAACATAACTAATCGATGTACTGCGCGCTGTACTTTCTGTATCAGGGAATAGGCTGATGGTGTGTGCGGCTATGATTTGTGGCTGGTGCGGGAACCTACAATAAGAGAGATCAAGGATGCTCTTTCCACACATGATCTGTCCCGATTCATGGAGATCGTGTTCACAGGGTTTGGTGAACCTACGACACGTCTGGATGTGGTCCTCGAGATCACCAGATGGCTGAAGGATCGTGGGAAACGAGTCCGGCTGGATACCAATGGACATACTCAATTAATGTATCCGGATCGGGATGTTGTGACAGAGTTAAAGCAATCGGGACTCGATGCAGTGTCTGTTAGTCTCAATGCTGCATCAGAGGAAACGTACAACAAGATATGCAGGCCAAAATTGGAGAATGCATACAAGGCAATGCTTGATCTTACCAGATCAGCTGTCAATGCTGATATCGAGACCTGCATGAGTGTGGTACGTTTGAGCGGTGTGGACATAAACCGCTGTGAGACGATCGCACATGGCATGGGTATTGATCTTCACATACGCTAAAACCGCTGCTTAGATATACTTGAAAAGATCGTCCCGTTTTGCTGCATGAAGACGCTCGCGGAGGAGGTATTCAAGGTTTTCCATATTGCCTTTCTTTGCGCTAACAGGTGCGATCATGTTCTTCCACTGTCTCCAGGGAGGGAACAATCCCAAACGCTCTGTAATACCATCCAGCACTGCGTCACGATCTTGTGCATTGATCCGGTCCATCTTGTTCACTGCCACAATGGTATCGATCCCAAGTTCATTTAATAGGTCAAAGATCTCAACGTCGATCGGTATTTCGTTTTTTGCCACCCAGCGGTCCACGACATCGATAAACGAACCCCCATCAAGGACAAATACTGCAACATTGATGCGCTCATCGTTCTCTTCGATATATCGCACGATCTGATCCTTTACGATATCCTGTTTTCTTTCCTTCACCCCGCTCATGAACCCAAAGCCGGGAAGGTCGGTGACCAACATGTCGCAAAGATGAACGTGCTTTGGTTTTAACGTGACCCCGGGTCGTTTTCCCACCTTGATCTTCCTACCGGTAAGTTCCCTGACAAGAGATGATTTACCTACATTCGAACGTCCGACAAGCACGATCTCAAAACCTACCTTTTTCTGAGATACCGATTTCTTTTTCATATTGTCCCAGTTGACCGTTCGGATTTTTCTATTGTTCTGTCCAGTTCGTGTATGAATGCATCAAACGAATCCACCGGTATGCGTGCACCGGCTGCCACAGGATGACCTCCTCCCGTACCTCCAAATTCAGGAGCCACCGATCGGATGATCCGGTTCATGTCCACCTGACTTCTTGAACGGATACTGATGTCATATGCATTCCGTCTGCGCCGGTAATGTGCAGCGATCCCTACATCTTTCTTACCATAGGATGCTGCATATATCGCAGCTTTTGAAAGATAACCTTTAGGATCGACCACATATGCCAATCTGTTAAGGGTCATCACCTGTTCTTTCACACGCATTCTCAGGTCCTCTTCGATCTTCGATGCTTCCTTTGCAAATTCAAGAAGTCCCGGTATTTCGGAAGGGATCACATCATGGGAAAGGGGATTCACCAGACTACGTTTAAAGTCATGGTCCCGTCCAATATATTGCAATGCCTGTATCAATGTACCCGCCTGGAAGTAGAGACTTCTCTTATCCCAATCAGTGAGCCATTTTGCAACTTCAGGGGTGTTGTCGCAGAAGTCACCGATGGCACCATAGATCGCAACCCTACGTATATCGCGGTCCAATCTGTCTTTGAACACTCTATAGGTGAGTTCAGAGGCACAGGATCCCAAGTCATGATGAAACCATGGGGCATCCCAATTCATCTCAGGCAAGGGATGATGGTCTATATATATGAGTTCTACATGTTTGGCCAGTTCTTCAAGACGATGGTACAACTGTTTGCATGTGCGCTCATCGATCGCGAGATCGCATATAATTACTGTGTTGAAACCCTCTGCAAGTTTCAGTCTATCATAGAGGTTCACAGGACTTGTAAAATAGAGTCTTGCATCTGGATAAGCACTTTTTGCGATAGAACCTGAACATACTCCATCAGAATCCCCATGGGTGAAGATGATCGATCTCGTTCTTTTTGCATTATCTTTTGTCATACTATGATCCCCATGAGTTTTGAGATGCCTGATAGTTCATATCTAATGATCATAAATAGCTATCCTTGAGAGCATAGAGATCATCGACCAGTTTAATCGTATTATCTATAATATCTTTAACAGATCGGATCTCTCCGAATGAGATGTATGAGGAATTCGATTGTTCATCTTCCACTTCTTCTGTCCCAGTTACATTTTCGTCGATGGATCCTTTTGGATCTGTCTCAAGTGTTTCACCCACGTCCGTTTCGTTGGAGACAGCATGGTCCGTGTATAACAATATCCTTTTAGATGTTGAACATCCGCTGTAACCTTTTGAATCGGAAAATTCAACAACGGCCGCAGGCAGTATTGTCCCTTTTATATCAGGTATCCGTAACATATATTGCAAAATATAGGTATCTGATGGATATAGGACCAGTTCATCCAAGATCATGCCTTCGGTTACGGTTGCAGAATTCGGAATATGGTCGTTGATCTGTACATGGGCTGCTCGATCTCCTTCGTTGCTGATGTTCACAATGATGTTCAAACGGTATCCGTTACCATCAGTGCCTTCCACAGATACGTCCTTTGTAATATTGATAAAGGGACCATGTACAGTGAAATTAGAAACATTGGTATATACGTAATGATTTTTTCCAAGATGTGTAAGCTGCACTTCTGTTGCAGGCATCATGTATTCTCCAGGTCGCAGGGCTTTGATCGAATACCGATACAATTGCTTTTCATGAGGACCAATAATACAGTTGCAACCAATATCCTGATCAGGATCCATCACGAGATTTTCTGGCAGAGTTTCATTGATGGTTATTCCGTCTAAATAGAGGGGTTTCAGGTTTTCTATCTCGATCATAAAATATGCTCTTTCGTCGATATAGATATCTTCCATACTTGTCCGTTTAACAGTAAGCGTACTGTTGATCCATGACGTGGTTGTGTATGTTGTTGTTGATATATTGGCTACGGATACTTCTATCGTTGCATAGGGAGCTTCAATATCATTGCCTGTCACAACCTCCAAAGCTTCGATCTTTAACATGTCATTGAACGTTTTGGTAGATGGGATCTCGCTGGTATTCAGAGCAAGGATAGAACTCCACTCTTCTGATCGATCGTTAAGTATGGAAAGCATTACATAATCGTTGTTCGAATCAGTTGGTCCTGCCAATGAAAAATCACTCGCACTGATCAGGTAGCTGCTTATGTTTATCTCGTCTCCCCAGTATAGCGTGTGTTCTTCAGGCTCTAGCCACTCAATGTCCTCATTTTCAGGTGCCACAACCGTGCCTGTGTAGATCATCATCATTATCAGTGAGATCGCACAGAACCTGTGTAGATTGGAAGAGTTCATTGTACAATCCTTACTTTTTATTTTTGGAGATCATGTATACGCAGAAAAGTGCAAGGATTGCAAGGATAGGTCCAAAACCAGGAGTGACCATATTGTCTGAAGAGGGCGTGTCTGAACCACTTTCCTGCTGTTCACCACCGGTCGTATAAATATTGCTGGAATCATCCTGTTCTGAACTCGGATCGTTCTCACCCTGGAAGGAAGAACCAGAATCATCATTCTCTTCTGATGATGCTTCTTTGGACACTACTGTGACCACT
>CAYRGB010000107.1:0-4812 GCA_964423715.1 uncultured Methanosarcinales archaeon
TGATATTTGACAGTAAAGGAAAATGTTTATAAGGGGTTTAATGGCATCGGACTTGACCATTCTATTAATTCCGAATGCCAGCACTAGTAAAATGAGTGCATATCCAATGTCACCAAGGATCATCCCATAGAACAATGGGAATGTAATGAATATAAGGTTCGTAGGATCTATCTCTTTATATTTTGGACGTGCATAGAGGTCCATGATCGCTTCGAACGGACTTGATATCTTCGGGTTGTCATACTTTACAGGAATATTGTCTTCATCCTCTTTTTCAACTTCTTGCTTTGAAACGAATGCATGACCATCTGTCGCATCATTTATTGCACTGGCCAGTGCATCATAGTCTTCGTCAGGAATCCATCCATCAATGACAAACGTATGCTCGGAACTTGCGATCCTCAACGGTGCCTCGGATTTTTGCGATTCAATTGAAAGGATCTCATCACTTGCCAGAATAAAGTTCGAGTATTTTTCCTTGAGAGCAACAACTTCTGCATCAAGGTTTTCGATCGTTTTGTTAATTTCGATGTTTTCGGTTTCGATCTGAGTGAGCAAGGACGCCGGAATACCGATGATGTCTGGTACCTTCAATTCACGGAACCCGGAATGAGTCAGTACTTCGGATACCTTGTCCACGTCTTCCCTTTTAATGAACAGAACTAATGCCCCTGCTTCTGGATCGTATTCGATCTCATATGAGGTGGTTATATGGGAGATCGCAGATGTCACATCATCCGGAACAATTCCGGTGATGACTGCGATGTTCTCATATCCACCGTACATCGAAAGATCAATACTTATCCCTGAAAAGGGTGCAAGTTCTCGTTTAAGGGACTCGAGTTCTTTTATGCGCGCATCCAGTTCATTTCTCTGATCTGTCTTCACAGATACCTTTTTTTCGAGTTCTTCAAGATTTGAGTCAAGTTCACTCCATAATTGATCAGCATTCTGTATGGCCTGTTCCCGTGGTTTAATTCCAAGGAAATTTGAGATCGATCTCAACTTGACAAGTTTCTTCGAAACATCTCCTGCATTTTCTAATGGCCGACCGATTTTGAAACCTGATTCATCATCGTTAAAATTCTCCATATGGAATGTGTTGATAGCATGCAGGGCATTGACAGTATCTTCAAAGATGTCCTTGTGGCCAACAATGATGGCCCGGCCCATATCTTTTGGCTTAAACATGCACCGCCCTCTCAAACTCATTAATCAGGTTATTTGCAGCGTTGTCAATATTGGATTCCGCTTTTGCGATGGTTTCCTCGGTCTTTTGTTTACCGTCTTCGACGATCTTCTTACATTCTTTATTGATAGTATCTTTGGCGGATCTCACCACATCAAATGCCGACCTTTCTGCATCCGCAGTTGCATCGTCTATGATCTCCCTGGCATTAGCATGTGCAGCTACAATCCGCTCGTCCTTCTTTTTGAAGCTTTCTTCCACCATTTTCTTGGCGCTTTGTTCTGCATCTTTAATTTCTGATAGGATCTTATCTTTGACCATGTGAAACCTCATTACATCGATAATTCGTTAGCTTGTATTAGTATTATTTAGCTTCCCAAATACATAACATGCATATAAGTTATTCGGTATTTGTCTCAATTATAGGGAGTCATAGAATGGTTATGTACAATATCTGGATCCACCATTATATGCTATAAACAAATCATGGGGATGCCAGATCAAATATTGTATTTTCGTGTTTATTATTTAACATCGATAAGGTCTATCCGGTACGGAAGTGTCTCACCTTCTGGTATCCCGTGAATGTACTTTCGTCTGAACTCCGGATCACGCATCATACAATACTCTGCCGTATCCTTGTATGCGCGGTGTTTTCCCATACGTTTCCATATATCTGCAAGAGGCTCACTTTTCACGTTCCCAAACGAAAGAGGTGTGTATGCGCAGGGGATTACCTCACAACTGGGTGTCACATGTATCCAGCGCCGTCCGGCAAAACACCCGAACATATCGGGTCCCATAAAATATGGGAACGCTGTGACCCGTGGTCCTTCTGGGTTGCTATTGATATCCTTCTGGAAACGTTCCAGGTGTTTAACATCCTTTTTAGAAATGACCTCGTCCTCATGCTCCAGCCAGCGCCCCACGGCGATAATCTCGTAGATGGACATCTCATGCATACCCAGGTCTGTCGCAAGGTTGTAGAAATCGTCAAGATCATCAATATTGTTGGGCGAGAGTACCACAAACATATCGGTAAGGATCCCTGCAGATAGTGCATTATCGATCCCGTTGATGGCATCCCTGTACGCACCGTCCCGACCACGTATACGATCATGTTCCTTCTCCTCCGGACTATCAATGCTGATCCTCACTGCATACATACCAGCATCTTTAAGGTCCCGGGCTCTCTGTTCGGTCAACCCATAACCTGAAGTGAAGCATGTGGCAATAGCTCTGTCTTTGTCCACTTTTCTCACCATGTCCGGGAGGTCATTTCGTAGCATCGTCTCGCCGCCGTCGAATGAGATCAGGTATGCTCCAAGATCAATGGCCTGATCGATCGTATCATTGATCTCATCGGCCGTTGGTTCTTGGTCAGAAACAAAACCCGCAGCGCTACAGTGTATGCATCGATTGGGGCATCGGTCTGTTATGCCGATCGAGAACTGGTCAGGGATTCGTTTTTTCATTATGGCCCCGATCTGGGCACTGATCATTCTATCAAAGACCTTTCCAGGAATCGGCGGTACCCATGTGGAGAAGATCAGTTCATCCTCATCAATGGATATCGGTTTTTCTTCCTGGAACACACGATTGATCCGTTTTATAATGGGGTTTGCGACCATTGAAAGGGGTCCCTCTGTACTAAGCACTACCTTCCCATTCACAGTGTTGGCATTAACTTTGATTATTGACTTATCATATACTCGCATAAGTTCACCTGACGTCTATGATCATAATTATTTTGTAAAAGGAAATCTCAGGAAAGCATCTCAAGGGTCGTATATTCAGTAAGTTGGGCAAGCCTGTCCCTAGCATCGGAAGGTTCAAAGGAGCTGATGATCGTTCTGGCATTGTGCACATGTTCCATGACGACACCTTCTGTCCTTTCCAATGCTTCGTCATAGTTCATCTCTCTCATATATATATCCATGAGGGTGATAGACCCGTGTATCGACCGTTTATCGTCAAGCACCTTCTTGTATTCCAAAATATCATCAACGATCTGGTAGGCACTTCCTACACTCTCCCCATATGACCTGAACTGTCCGGCAACTGTGTCATCGGCCCCTGCGATGTATGCGCCCATGGCAGCACTTGCAGCAAAAAGAGCAGCTGTTTTTTTACGGATGCATTCTAAATAATCCGGGCACATGAACGCATTTTCGTCATTACTTCGTATATCAATGGTCTCTCCTTCGGCCATCTTCATCCCTGCCTGCCCGAACTCGCGGACAATGTTCCTGTCATACGGTGCCAAGAGTTCGATAGATTTGGATATCAGGTAATCGCCAGCAAGCATTGCTGCACCATGGCCATATTTTTCGTGTGCGGCTTCCACACCACGTCGAATGATACCTTGGTCCAGGATATCGTCATGGATCAGCGAGGCAGAGTGTATCAGCCCGATGGCAAGTGCCGCGTCAACACTTTTATTGATATCTCCTCCATATACCTGTGTGGAGAGCATCAGCATGATCGGCCTAACCTTCTTTCCACCAGATCGGCATGCGTGAACAACCACCCTTTTTATATGTGAACCATCAATATTTTTTACGAAATCTTCAATGGCATCATTGATAAGTCGATATTCCTGCCATGCTTCAATATTCATTAGCATCCTCGTTGTTTAGGATCAATATTTATTGATTATCCTTTATTTTATTATATGCTCATTCCTTATACTTGGATGGACATCCCATCACGAGTTGGTCAGCCATGATCTGATCTTCAGACACCATTCTTCCACTCAAACTGATGCTTTTTCCTTCCATGAGATTTGCAGGCAGGTCTCCTGTATATTCTACATATATATCATGGTTCGCATCTTCTGCATCCACCAGCACGAATGATATCTGATCCAGAGACATGTTCAATGTATCGTTTTTTATTGTCCCCATGGTATTTACATTCTGTCCAATATAGTCTTGTGAATTCTCCGTAAGATCAGATACCATCAGATACCCCTGGTCAAGGTCAATTCCCCATAGCCCAATGATGGACACGATGGCAATAGCCACGACAGCGAGTAGTGTTCTTTCCTTTTTTTTCATGGGGATACCTTCACTTTGAACGATCCAATCGTTTAAGCTCAGCAGTAACCCTTGAGCGATATAGGACCAGATTGAATATGTAGCTTAATATCACTATCCAGACAATGGCAAGTGCTATTTCGAATGCTTCCATGTTATTAACCCTTTTACTAATATTTCAAACCATGTTCAAAATGTACTTCTTATATCCTGATTGTTAGGTCAGTATTTGTTTGAAATTATATCAATAACGTTAGTTTAATATGGGTCTTCCAGTATTTATGACATATTATTTAAGGCAATTGAGTTAGCTTATTATTACAACACAACCGAACGATCAACTATGGCAAGACCACCAAGACTTATAGCATGGGAACTGACAGCCGGGTGCAATCTCTCATGTGTACATTGCAGAGGTTCATCCACATCACGCGTACCTGATAATGAACTGACCACCGATGAGGCAAAACATTTCATCGATGAGCTTGCAGAGATGGGGTCTCCCATCCTGATATTAAGTGGTGGGGAACCACTTGTTCGCAAGGATGTCTATGAGATCGCACAGTATGGTACTGACAAAGGTCT
>CAYRGB010000108.1:0-4804 GCA_964423715.1 uncultured Methanosarcinales archaeon
TAATGAGTGTAGGTAAAGTTCATAACAAGGGTACTTGTGTTCATACATTTAAGTTATATGTTGGCATAATTCGTATGTATGTACATATAATATAATAAAATCCTGGAATATGATCCTAAAAAACATAATCTGATCTAAAATGTAAAAATCGATCAAAACTGATGTTTTCTTGTAGAAATAATTATATAAATATTGAGCTCTTTCACAAGCCAAGAAAGGTGATCATTGCATGAAGTACTGGCAGCCAAAATATGAAACAATGGAACATGACGACCTGAGAAAACTACAGCTAAAGCGGTTGAAGAAAACGGCTGCAGATGTTTATAATAACGTCCCATTCTACCAAAAGAAGTTCAAAGAACTCAGCATTACTCCAGATAATATCCATTCACTGGATGATGTGGGCAAACTCCCGTTCACCAGGAAATCTGATCTTCGTGACAATTATCCCTTTGATCTTTTTGCAGTCCCGAATAAGGACATTGTCCGCATACACGCATCATCAGGTACGAGCGGAAAACCCACCGTTGTTGGGTATACTGCCGGCGACCTTGAGATGTGGGCCAATATGATGGCCCGAAATCTGACAATGGTTGGTATTGGGCCTGGGGATGTGATGCAGAACTCGGTGAACTATGGTCTGTTCACCGGAGGATTGGGTTTCCATAATGGGATAGAGAAGGTCGGTGCAATGACAGTTCCAAGTGGCACAGGCAACACTGCCCGGCAGCTGGAGATGATGCAGGATTTCAAAACGACTGCATTACACTGCACGCCGTCCTATGCTCTTTATCTTGCAGAAACTGCTCGAGAGCTGGATATGCTGGATAAGCTGTCGTTGAGAGTCGGATGTTTTGGTGGTGAGCCTTGGTCCTCGAGCACGAGGAAGGATCTGGAGAACGCTTTTAACATAAAGGCCTATGATTCGTATGGTCTGTCTGAGATGATCGGTCCCGGAGTTGCTTTTGAGTGCGAGGAGCAGGATGGGTTGCATATCTGGAGTGACCATTACCTGGTCGAGGTCCTGGACTCCGAGGGCGAACCGGTCGCTGAAGGCGAGAAAGGGGAACTTGTATTGACATCCCTGACAAAGGAAGCCTTTCCTATATTACGATACCATACCGGTGATATCACACGCCTTCTGGAAAATGAATGTGGATGCGGGCGTACCACCAACCGTATCTCCCGGGTTCTCGGGAGGAGTGATGACATGCTTATCGTAAGAGGGATCAATGTGTTCCCATCACAGATAGAAAATGTGCTGTCCAGTATCCCTGAAATCACTGATCAGTTCCAGATAATGCTGGACAGGAACCGGAACAGGCTTGACGAGATCACAGTGAAGGTGGAACTTGAAGATAATGCGTTCACCGGAGATCTCAAGGACCTTGCTACTGTAAAGCGGCATGTGGAAGACCAGCTCAAG
Source organism: uncultured Methanosarcinales archaeon (assembly GCA_964423715.1). Taxonomy (GTDB): domain Archaea; phylum Halobacteriota; class Methanosarcinia; order Methanosarcinales; family Methanosarcinaceae; genus JAIOTO01. The sequence goes on from CAYRGB010000108.1 coordinate 1,427, forward strand.
AGTGTTTTGAACATCCGCACCAGTGTTGATCTTGCAGAAAGAGGAACCATCCCACGTACAGCAGGTAAATCGCAGAGGGTCATAGATCGACGTGAGGCCATCTGATATCATTATTAGTTTGTATGATCTGTGGGTACTCGTGTATAATTGTTGATCATCACGGTAACATAATCATACACTGTTTACAAAAATATCCCGAGGAGTTTATCGTATGCCACATAATGGAGATCTTGGGCAAGACCCGGGTAGTTGTCAAGGACGGGAAAGTTGTAGAGATGGGTGAACCCCGGGTTCGGTGGTGTCCTATCTTTGGGAAGGTGCACGGCATCAAGGAGATCACCCCTGAAGCCGTCAGGGCGAACATGGAATATCGGATCAAGGATTTTGGCATGTTCACCGAGGATCGAAAACTTGAGATGGATGTCTTTGTAGGGTTCGGAGCATCCGAAATAATGATGAGTGCCCTCTCACGTGATCTTATTGATACCACCGTTACCGTTTGTGATGGAGCCGGTACTGTGATTACCAATGATCCCTCGCTGGTGCAGGGAATGGGTGCTAGGATCTCCGGTCTTATCGAGACCGAAACCATTCGCGCCACCATTGATGGCATTGAGAAAAAAGGCGGTATTGTCCTTGATCCATCCACTGCGAGCATTGATCCTGTTAGTGGTGTGATGCGTGCCTGTGCTATAGGATATCGCAGGATCGCAGTTACTGTTATTGATCCAGCTACTGCAAAACGACTTCGTGAGATCGAGGCAGAGCACGATCTTGACCTCTTGATCATCGGTGCCCATACAACAGGGATCAGCAGGGATGATGCTAAACAGCTCTCCAGAGATCTGGACATTATCACAGGATGTGCTTCGCAGAACGTTCGTGACGTGATCAAAACCCTGGCCCAGGTGGGCACATCAGTCCCAATGTTTGCAATAACACAGAAAGGAAAGGAACTGCTCCTTGAGCGGGCGAAGGATGTATCGAGTCCGATCCTTATCAATACCATGCCACTGCCAGTACTTCCTGTGCAAAAACAGCCGTGTAAGCTGGTGTAAGGAATATAGGGGATTGCCTTTCCTCATAGCCTGAACGTTGTCACAGGCTCGTCCTTCGCTTTTGAGATCACTGCTTTGATCGATTTAAATGCCGGAACTCCGCTGCCTCCGGTTTCGCTGGAGACCAGAGCATTGGACCAAGGACTGTTGAACATATAGGCGACTCCCGGGTGTGGCTCCTCATATCCGGACCCCTGTGCCAGAACGGCAATTTTTCCAGAACTGTTCCTGACAACGACTGTGTCGTTATCCTTTATCCCAATTCGATCCATATCCTGTTTGTCAATATTGATAACGGCCGAAAGTTTCTCGTATTCCTCTGTGAATCTGGAGCTCTCAAGTGCAGCATTCTGGAATATATCGCGGTGTGTTACGATCGTTACGTTATATTCCGGCGTGCTCAGGAATTTCCCAAATCCCATTATAGCACCTCCAGTATACGATCAAATATCTCCATATCCGGGAGTCTGTCGCTCTTCAATATCGTGGGTAGTTTGACCTGTACCCCATCCATACGTATCGCACTGCCACCACTCTCCACGCCGCCCAATGCACACGGTATCGTGACCGTTGCATTTTTGGATGTCTGGGTCATGCATGGATCGATGGTGATCACTGGAATATGAAGCAGGTGCTCTGCAATGGAACGTGGCAGACTGCTCATGGGATCAGAACCGATGACCAGTGCAGCATCGACCTCTCCGGACCTGAGCAGTTCGATGGCAGAACATTCCGGGCCATGTCGTATCACGTCCGCACCAGTTGAATCTGTATCAAAACGCACGCGATTGATATATCCAGTCTCATCGAACATTGTCTGGTCAGCTCCTCTCATGTTGTACCGTCCTACCATTGGCACAAGATGGAAGTTGGATACTTCGTTGAGTTTTTCCATCAAGTTGACCAGAGGTTCCAGGTCGTTAAGGGAATAGACCAGTCCAAGCCCTACAAACATGGTACCAAACTGTGCTTTTTTCAGTATGTTCGCAAGTTCGAGTATCTTCTTGGATCCCATCCCGAAGGATACTTTGGGGACCTTGCCTGAAAGAGCACTGGTGAGCGCATCGATCAATTCCCTGTCCGCCTGCGGCGGGATCTGGTAGAAATGATCCTTACATATCTCCGCTGTATCTGAATGTCTCACGTCAATGACAATAGCCGTACGATCTTCTTCCCAACCACGCTGACGTTCTTTTCCACGTGGGAAATAGGAGTATTTCGAAAGATGACGGGGGTGTGAATTCGCAGGATCAGCACCCCAGTAGACGATCACATCTGCCTGGTGTCGAACCTCGTCGAGCGTGCACGATCGTATCCTCTCGTTCAATATCGCTTCTATCACGGGTCCCTGACAGAACGATGACGTGTCATCAATGTATGCATGAACCTTTCTTGCCAGTTCGATAGCTTTTTTCTGGGCTTCAATGGTCGAATTCCCAAGACCGAATATCAGAGGATTGTCAGCATTCTTGAGAATATTAGCTGCTTCCTTGATAGTGGCATCAATATCAGCCTCTCGATCACTGATACTACATGTGAGAGGATTCTGACATCCTTTCATCCTTGCGACCCCTTTCCTGCATGCACTGTTCACTCTGGATATCCCATTCCCATCACATTCGATCTCGATATCATCACAAAGAAGTGCGCATCCTGTACAAACATAGTATTTTCCATCCACAGATATCACCACACAATGGTTATTGTCATCTGCTGCAACTGTAACTATTAGATAAATTCAATGGCCTTTTTAGGACATGTAACGATGCACCCACTGCATAATATCTTGTTCTCACCAAATCGGCGACAGTCCTCAACATTCGAAATGCGCACAATACCATCCTCCACACGAAGGATCACCTTTTCGCTCGTAGGAGTTTTTCCCGCTCCTGCCCCATACGGGTCCTCGGCCACATTAACAGGACATGCAACCACACAATTGCCACATCCGGTACATAGCTCTTCGTGGACGATCATTCCTGTTTCGGACGCATTACCGACAGGAGATACCAGTTGTATCAATTTTTCGTAGTTATCCCTGTACTTTTCCTCTTTCAGGATAGGACAATCATCCACCACAGCATCTCGTGATAGGAGCGCGGCGGCAAATGCCATACAAGAGGATCGTCCACATTCCTTACAATTCGTCTTTGGGAGCAACTGGTATATTTCCATGACACCGGTCACAAGTTCACCTCCGGGAATGTATGTTCTACTGGATGCTTGCTTTATATGGGGAAGTTATTGCTCTTTTTTAAAGAACAGCTCACAGTGGCAGGATCCATTCGTATCGATCTCATCTTTGTGGTATACACATGGA